>NZ_DEPK01000154.1:32303-48621 GCF_002358725.1 Microbacterium sp. UBA3394 | reverse complement strand
CACCGCCATCGAGCTCGAGGTCGATGAGATCGGCCCGTCGCTGCGCTACGCGACCGCCCAGGTCACCCGCACGCAGGGTGGCGGCGGAGGCGGCGGCGGACAGTCCCGTCCGCAGGTGTCGGATGAGCCGTGGTCGACCCCCGGGTCGAACCAGGGCGGCGCCGACGCATGGAGCGCTCCCGGTACCTCGTACGGCGACGACACGCCGTTCTGATCGAGTACCGCAACCTGACTCAGATTCACACGTAAAGGAAAACCATGGCTGGAAAGTCGAGCGGCGACCGCCGCAAGACGCGGAAGGGCGCGAAGAACGCCGCTCCCGCGAAGTCGATCCGCGTGGGCGTCATCGATTACAAGGACGTCGCCACGCTTCGCAAGTTCATCTCCGAGCGCGGCAAGATCCGTGCCCGTCGTATCACCGGTGTCTCGGTGCAGGAGCAGCGTCTGATCGCCAAGGCGATCAAGAACGCGCGCGAAATGGCGCTCCTGCCTTACGCCGGCGCTGGCCGCTAAGGAGCATCCGATGGCAAAGCTGATTCTCACGAGCGAGGTCTCCGGGCTGGGTAGCGCCGGTGACGTTGTCGAGGTCAAGAACGGGTACGCCCGCAACTTCCTCATTCCCCAGGGTTTCGCCGTGGCATGGAGCCGCGGCGGCGAGAAGCAGGTCGCGTCGATCCGCGCTGCTCGTGACGCCCGCGCGATCCACGACCACGAAGAGGCCGTGGCGCTGAAGACGGCCCTCGAGGCCGCCACCGTCAAGCTGTCGGTCAAGGCCGGCGCCGAGGGTCGCCTGTTCGGTTCGGTGAAGACCTCCGACGTGGCAGACGCCGTGAAGGACGCCGGTCTCGGCGAGCTCGACAAGCGCAAGATCCACATCACGTCGCCGATCAAGTCGGTCGGCGAGCACGAGGCCACGGTTCGTCTGCGCGACGACCTGACCGCCGTGATCGCCCTCCAGGTGGTCGCCGCCAAGTAAGGCCGTTTCGGGCTCAGCCCGAGCACCGCGGATGCCGCGGTCCCGTTTCCGGGGCCGCGGCATCCGCGTTTTCGGCGCAAGTGGAGTGGGTCAGCCCACGACAGCCCAGTGCATCGGATTGCTCATAGGTCACATGTATGATCTAATGTGAACGGTCGCGAACCTGCGCGACCAGTCGTCAAAGACGTCGACCAGGAAGGCTATGGCAATGGCACCACGGCACCGCAGTCATCTCACCCGAATCGGCGCGGCAGGCTTCGTGCTCGCCGGCGCCGTGACGCTCTCCGCGTGCGCGGGGGACTCGGGGGAGGTCAACAGCGAATACGGATTCGCGACCGCCGAGCAGGACCCCGAGAGCACGATCACCGTCTGGGTCGATGCGGCTCGCGAACCGCTTGCGGTCGCGTTCCAGGAGGAGAATCCCGACATCCCGATCTCCATCGAGACGTATGACGGAAACGCCGGCGGATCGGGCTCCTTCCAGACGAAGGTCGCTCTGTTCGACCAGTCGGGCGAGGGGTGGCCCGACGTCGTGTTCTCCACCCAGACCAACGACGCCTCGTGGGCGGCGAAGGAGACCAACGGCACTCAGGCCTTCGCGGCACCTTTGAACGAGGGCTACTTCGACGACAGCTTCCTCGATGGTTTCACCGACGGTGCGCTCGATCCCGTCACCGTCGACGGCACGGTGTACGGACTGCGCAACGACCTCGCGCCGGTGTCGCTCTGGTACAACGAGAGTCTGCTTAACGAGTTCGGCTACGAGATCCCGCAGACCTGGGAGGAGTATGAGGCGCTCGGGGAAGAACTCGCTGCAGACCACCCGGGCTACATCCTGGGCTCGGTGGGTGACTCGTTCGTCGGCACGTACGTCTACTACTGGGGTGCGCAGGCCCCCATCTTCCAGCTCGACGGGAACACCTTCTCATCGGACTTCTCCGACCCCAACTCGGTGGCGATGACGGAGATGCTCGACCGGATGGTCGCCAACGGCACGCTCGTGACCGACAGCATCTTCAGTGCCACGTTCGTCGAGAACTATTCGGACAAGATCGTCGCCATGCCCGGACCCGCCTGGTACGCGGGCGCCATCTTCCAGAACCCCGACAACGTCAACGCCGATCCGGGCGTCTTCGGTGCGGCCGATCCGCTCCACTGGGCTGACGGCGACGAGGTGACCGGAAACGTCGGAGGCGGGGTGTGGTACGCCTCGAGCCACTCGGCCAACCTCGACGCTGTAGAGACCTTCCTGGAGTTCGTCACCGCATCCGACAGCGCGGTCGAGCTCGCGACGGGCCTGCCCGCGTACGATGCCACTGCGACGAAGTGGCTCGAGGGGCAGGCTGCGAGCGGCTTCTTCGTCGGTGACTTCGAGGGAGCGATCTCCACGGCCGCCGCAAGCATCTGGAGCGGGTGGGGCTTCCCGAACTTCAGCCCGGAGACGGCATACGCCGAGGTGGTCGTGCCGGCGCTCAGCGAGGGAACGCCGATCGCCGACGTCACTGAGGAGTGGCAGCAGGAGTACCTGAACGAAGCTCAGGTCAACGGGTACGACACCGCACAGTAAGGCATCGTCATCACAACGACAGCGGATCTCACGGCGCCTGCCGTCGACCCCCTCGAACGGGGTCGTCGGCAGGGGCCGATCCGATCAGGGCGCCGGCCGGACCGGAGTCAGGCCCGGATCGGATACATCTTCACGAGCGGCTACACCGTGCTGCTCCTGGCCTTCGGTATTCTCCCCGCGCTGTGTGCGCTGTTCCTGGCCTTCACCCAGAACGGTGCCTTCGCGGGGTTCGACAACTTCGCGAAGGTGTTCGCGGATTACCGATTCTGGCCGGCCGTGCAGCACGTCGGGCTCTATCTCGTCGTCTGGCTCATCTCGCTCACGCTGTTCGCCGTGCTGCTCGCGCTGCTCGTGCACGGCCTGCGTGCGCGATGGTCTTCGTCGACGGTGCGCTTCCTGTACTACATTCCGGGTGCGCTTGCCGGCGCATCCAGCGTCATGCTGTGGCTGTTCCTGCTCGATCCGACGGTGAGCCCCGTCGCCGCGATTCTGCGGGCTTTCGGCTTCGAGACCTTCGTGCAGGTCGTCGCTCTGGACAACCTCCCGATCGTCTTCACGCTCATCGCCTTCTGGGCCGGCGCCGGCGGATGGATCATCATCCTCTACGGCGCGCTGAACAACATCCCCCAGGAGGTGATGGAGGCCGCCCGCATCGATGGCGCCGGTCCGATCAAGACGGCGTGGCACATCCAGATCCCCCTCATGCGCAAGTGGATCAGCTACATGTTCATCATGGCGCTCGCTGCCGGCACACAGCTGTTCGTGGAACCGCGTGTGCTGTCGCAGGCATCGAAGGGCGTCGTGCCGCAGGACTACTCGCTGAATCAGCTCGCCTACCTGTACGCGTTCAAGCAGAACGACTTCAGCGGATCGGCGGCCATCTCGCTGCTGCTGCTGGTCGTGGCCGCGGGCCTGTCTGCGCTGTTCGTGTTCCGAGGAGGACTCTTTGAGCGCGACTGAACGGATCGTGCAGCCCGACCATCGCCGTCGGGTGCGCCGGCGCGGGGTGACTCAGACGGAGCGTCCTTCGCCCGCGACGTGGATCGGCCGCGCGCTGGGGTGGGCGATCATGGGATTCTTCATCCTGTTCTTCGTCGTCCCCATGGTGTGGCTGGCGCTCGCCCCCACCAAGACCCCTCGCGAGCTGCTGCTGGAGAACCCCTTCAGTTTCGGCGCGTTCGAGACCCTCGCGTCGAACTGGAACCAGCTCATGGCGTTCCAGAACGGCATCGTGTGGGTCTGGCTCGGGAACGCCAGCCTCTATGTGGGTGTCGCCCTGGTGATCACGCTCGTGGTGAGCATTCCCGCGGGCTACGCTCTCGCCTTGGTCGACTTCCGCTTCCGGCGCCCGCTGCTCGTGGTCACCCTCGTGGTCATGCTCATCCCGAACACCGCGCTGGTGCTGCCGATCTTCCTCGAGCTGAGCGCGGTGCGCCTGGTGGGAACCCCGTGGTCGGTGATCCTGCCGTTCTCGTTCTTCCCGTTCGGCGTATACCTCACCTACATCTACTTCTCCACCGCCGTCTCGCGCGACCTGCTCAACGCTGCGCGCATCGACGGTGCGGGGGAGTTCCGGGTGTTCTGGCAGGTCGCGATGCCGCTGGCCACGCCCGTGATCGCGCTCGTCGGGTTCTTCAATCTCGTGACGAACTGGAACAACTACTTCCTGCCGTTCGTCATGGTTCCCGGGCGGAAGTCGCCGATCCAGGTGGGCCTGGCCGAGCTGCTGTCGAACGTTCCGCTGTTCAATCCGACCTCGGCCGGATCGGTCACGATCGATCTGCCGGTGCTGGCGATGGCGACGATCCTCTCGGTGGCGCCGGTGCTCATCATCTTCCTGTTCTCGCAGCGGTTCCTCGTCTCGGGACTCACCGCCGGCGGCACGAAGGAGTGACCGGATCGCGCGAACCACGGCGGTTCGGGATGATCGCCCGGCCCCTGCCGGACAAGCGTCAGGAGTACATCGATCTGCACGCGGCGGTGTGGCCAGAGGTTGAGGCGACGATCACAGATACCGGCATCCGCAACTTCACGATCTTCGTCACGGGGGACGTGATCGTCGGGTACTTCGAGTACACGGGAGAGGACTACGACCTCGACCAGCGGCGGATGGCCGCCGACGAGGCGACGCAGCGGTGGTGGGCAGCAACCGGTGCCTGCCAGTTGCCCTTCCACGCCGGCTCCGCGGCACCGAACTGGGAGATGCTCGACGAGGTGTGGCACCTCGCGTAGCACGTCGCCGTCGGACGGGGTTGCGCAGGCTGTTACGACACCGCGAGCCGCAACTCGCCGTCCACCCGCCGGGGCACCGAGGTGTCGTCGTCGCGCAACTCGACAGGGAGCAGCTCTGCCGGGGCGTCCTGCCAAGCGAAGGGACGGAGGAAGCGACGGATCGCGGTCACCCCGACGGAGGTGTGCTGCGTGTTGGTGGCCGGCCACGGACCGCCGTGATTCATGCCCCACGACACGCGTACGCCGGTGGGGTAGCCGTTGTACACGACGCGTCCGACGAGATCGTGCACGGAAGCGGTGAGGGCTGCGGCCAACGCGGTCTCGCTGGGATCGCTGTGGATGGTCGCGGTCAGCGAGTCCGGGATCACGCGAAGCGCCCTCCGGATCTCGTCGAGGGAGCGATAACGCACAACGAGAACGAGCGGCCCGAAGGCTTCCTCGGTCGCCGCTTCGGTGAGGTCGGTGGCGTCGATCTGGAGGACCGCGGGCGTGAGGGTGAAGCCCTCCGCTCCGGCGGATGGGGTCACGAGACTTCGTGCTCTGCCATCGGCGACGAGGCGGTGGTGAATCTCCCCGAACGAGGCGCGGATGCGATCGTTCAGCAGGGGCTGCGCGTCGGCCGCGTTCGCCGCAGCCACGAAAGCCGGCACGATGATCTCGTCATCGGCAGGGATGAAGGCGATGCCGGGTTTCGTGCACAGCTGGCCGGCCGACCCTGTCACCGAGGCGAACAGTCCGTGCGCGATCGCCTCGCCGCGGCTGCGTGCGGCGCCCGGGGTGATGATCAGCGGATTCACGCTCGAGAGCTCACCGAAGAACGGTATCGGGCGTTCGCGCTGGTCGATGATGTCCATGAGGATGCGGCCCGTGTGGAGGGAGCCGGTGAATCCGACGGCGGCGATGTGGGGATCCGCGACGAGATCGGCACCCGCCTGCTGTCCGTAGACGATCGCGAGCGTGCCCTCCGGCGCGCCATAGGCGTGGGCCGAGGTGCTGAGTGACTCGTACGAGATCCGCGACGTGACCGGGTGGGAGCCGTGTGCCTTGATCAAGACCGGGTTCCCCGCCGCGAGGGCCGACGCGGTATCGCCACCGGCGACGGAGAAGGCGAACGGGAAGTTGCTGGAACCGAACACGGCGATCGGGCCGATCGGCACGAGCATGCGACGCACGTCGGGTCCCGGACCCAGGGGGGTCTCCGCGGCGTGATCGATGATCGCCTCGAGGTAGCCCCCCTCATCGACGGCGTCGGCGAACAGGCGGAACTGGAACGCCGACCGGGTGAGCTCGGTGTTCAGACGGCCCTCGGTGAGCCCCGTCTCGCTGATGGCGGCGTCGACGAGCGCGGCGCGGTCGCGTTCCAGGCCGGCGGCGAGGGCGCGCAGCAGTCCGGAGCGCCACGCGCGGGACCGCCGGCGCATGTCAGAGAACGCCCGGAGCGCATCCCGCGTGTACTCGGCGATCGCCTCGGTGGTGGTCGTCGAGATGCCGCTGTCGGTCGAGACGCCGGTGCGGGGGTCGGTGGTTGTCAGCGTCGACATCAGAGGACCTTCCGGGTGGCGAGCGAGGTGAACAGGGCCGCGATGCCGAAGTCCCACGGTGGTATGGCGTCGCTGTGGCGCACGCGATTGACGAGGGCACCGAGGCGTGGGCTGCTGATCTCGACGACGTCGTCGAGGTGGTGGGTGAAGCCGTGACCGGGCTCATCGCGATCGTCGATGGGGGCGAACATGGTGCCGAGGAACAGGACGAGTCCGTCCGGGTACTGATGGTGCGCTCCGATTGCCTGCGCCGCGAGGTCGGCGGGGTCGCGACTGATCTGCGCGAGGGGCGACGTGCCCGACATCCGGAACCCATCAGCGCCCTGCACGCTGAGGGTCACGACCTCGTTCCGCAGTTCGTCGAGGCCGAAGTCGTCGTCGAACAGCCGGATGAATGGTCCGACGGCGGCCGACCCGTTGTTGTCTTTGGCCTGCCCGAGCAGCAGCGCGCTGCGGCCCTCGATGTCGCGCAGGTTCACGTCGTTGCCGAGGGTCGCCCCGACGATCATGCCCGACGAGGAGATCACCAGGACAATCTCGGGCTCGGGGTTGTTCCACTGCGAGTCCTGCCGAATCCCGACATCGACCGACGTGCCGACAGTGGACATGACCGGTGCCTTGGTGAAGATCTCGGCGTCGGGGCCGATGCCCACCTCCAGGTACTGACTCCACAGTCCTTCGGCGATGAGCACCTCCTTCAGACGTATCGCCTCCGGCGACCCTGGGACGAGCGCGGTCAGGTCGGAACCGAGCGCCCCGGAGATCTGGGCGCGCACGCCCTCGGCCGCATCGGCCTCGCCGCGGGCGCGCTCCTCGATGATGCGTTCGAGCATCGACACCGGGAACGTGACCCCCGCCGCCTTGACCACGTGCAGGTCGATGGGCGACAGCAGCCACGGGCGCGACACGTCACGGGCATCGGGGTTGGTGTTCGCCAGAATCTCGCCCAGGCCTGCGATCTTGCGCCCCGCCGCGGTCGCCGCGGCGGCTGCGGCGTCGTCCCGTTCCGTGAGTGTGCGCATCGTCGGAAAGGTCTCGGTGACATCCCACAGCGTGTCGCCGCGCAGCACGACGACGCACGGTCCGTCCACCCCGGGATCCCACACCCGGCCCACGAGGGTGGCGCGGTCGGCATCTGCGGGAAGCGTGTCGGGCGCGGTGAGGGTCCAGTCGATCATGAGTCCTCCAGAACTCTCGGCTCAGCGTCCGTGAAAGGTCGCGGGGCGCTTCTCGGCGAAGGCGGCACGACCCTCGGCGGCATCCTCGGTGGCGAAGGTGATGCCCTGCATCTCGCGTTCGTACGCGATCGCCTGATCGAGGGGCAGATTTCCAGCGGCACGCAGGTTCGCCTTCGCAGTCTCGGCCGCGATCGGGGGCCGTGACGCGATCGTCGCGGCGAGGGCGTGAGCGCGCGGGAGCAGGTCGTCGGGTTCCGTGAGCTCGCTCACGATCCCCCAGGCCAGCGCTTGCTCGGCCGATATCGGGTCTCCTGTCATCAGCAGAAGGGCCGCGTTGCTCGCGCCGATCGACCGCGCAAGGAGTGCTGACATTCCGCCGCCGCCGATCCAGCCGAGCTTGATCTCGGGGGCGGCGAAGGTCGCGGTGTGCGCGGCGATCCGGATGTCGCAGGTCAACGCCGTCTCGAGGCCGCCGCCCAGGGCGAACCCGTTCACGGCCGCGATGATCGGCTTTCGGGCTTCGCGCAGAGCATCGCAGTAGTCGCGCCGGTTGCGGAACTCCCACGGTGTCTCGTACCTGTCCAGCGTGCGGATGTCGCTTCCGGCGCTGAAGGCGCGTCCAGCGCCGGTGTAGACGATCGCACGCACTCCCGGGTCGTCGTTCGTGCGCGCGATGATGCGCTCGAGCGCGGCGGACATCTCCTGCGTCACCGCGTTGAGTTTCTCGGGACGCTGAAGGGTGATCGTGAGCACATGATTCTCGAGCTCGGCCGAGACCTGGGCGAATTCGCTTGCGTAATCGGTCATGTCAGCGCTCCAAAGCGATGTGGTGGGGAGGGAAGGGCGGCGAACGCTTCTTCCATAGCGCGCAGTGCGGACGGCACGGAACGCTCACCGGCCGCCGCTTCCCGGACCACGGCCGATGCGTGCGACTGGAAAGGGATGTATCCGGCGCGACGCGGCCGCATCCACGCTCTTTCCATGGTGGCCAGCGTGCCCCGGTAGAAGTCGCGAGATCCGGCATTGACGGCGTCGTCGGTCCAGGCGGAGCGCGCACTCGGCTGGCCGGCGTGGGCCGGGATGAAGGTGCGCTGCGTCTGATCGTCGAGGAGCCAGGCGAGGTGATCGACCAGCGGCTCGGATATCGGGCTGCGGCGGGTGAGCGCGATGCCGGTGCCGCCGATGGTGGAGCCGATGCCCGCGGGGCCGGCCGGGGCGTCGGAGAAGACGACGGAGGGCGATGAGTAGGTGACGTACCCGTACACGAGAGGGATGCAGCCGATATCCCCCTCATCGCGCATGCGGTCGAGCAGACCGATCGGATTGAGGAGTCCGGTGCCCGCCGGAGCATGCGCACTCAGCTCGATGAGGATGTCGAGGGCCTGCGCGCCGAGGGCCGCGTCGAACAGCCCCCCGTCGCCGCGCCCGGGGTCGTCGCCGAGGGAGACGGCGATCGAGCACAGGCTCAGGAAGGCGTGGGGTCCGGCGAGGCTCGTCGCGACCCGTCCCTCGCGCGAGAGGGCGAGCGCGTCGTGCCACGTGGCCGGCGACTCCGGCACGAGGGTGGGATTGCGCGCGGTCACCTGGGTCGCCGCGTCGAGGGGCAGGGCCCATACCCGCCCGTCGAACTCGTACGAGGCGAAGCTCGACCCCACGCTGGCCGTGCGCCACCGTTCAAGCTGAGCCGGGGTGAAAACGTCGTCGAGAGGCACGAGGCAGTCGGCAGCGAGGGCGTCACCGAGGTGAGGGTGGTCGAGGACGACGAGGTCGTAGGCCGCGGCGAGCTCCCCGATGGGTGCGGATTCGAAACCCTCCAGGGGCTGGATCCGCCACGACAGCAGGCCGGGTGCGACGGTCGCGGCGGCGGTCTCGAGCGCGAGGCGCCCTCGCGGATGGTCCCACGTCAGTCCGCGGAACGTCATGAGGCGTCGACCGGGACCGGGCGGACCGTGACGACGCCCTCGTCGGACAGGGCGTGGATGCGCTCGTCGCTGTAGCCGAGCTCGGCGAGGATCTCGTCGGTGTGCTCGCCCGTGAGAGGAGCGCCGCGCTCGATGCGAGCCGGCGTGCGGGAGAACTTGTACGGGAATCCGGGGGTCTTGATGTGTCCCTCGGTCGGGTGGTCGTACTCGACGAACGTGCCGTTGTGGATCACCTGGGGATCATCGACCAAGTCCGCGTAGCCGTACACGGGACCTGCCCAGATGCCGGCGGCCAGCAGGGCGTCGAGCCACTCCGCGCTCGTGCGATGCGCCAGCGCCGCCGCCGTCTTGGCGTACAGCTCGTCCCGGTGCGACCAGCCGTGCTCCTCGGCGTCGAGTCCCGCGAAGTCGGGTTCGCCGATGACCTCGCCGAGGGTTCCGAGGTCGGCGAAGCCGAGGGCGATGTAGCCGTCCGAGGTGGCGAACACGCCGTACGGCGCGCGGATGTAGACGTGCGCGTTGGGTTCTGACCCGCGTTCCTGCGCGACGCCCCCGACCGTGTGCACCGACAGCTCCTGCATCTGCAGCGTCGTCAGTGCATCCAGCATGTTCACCGTCACCAGCTGACCTTCGCCGGTGCGCTCGCGGTGCAGCAGAGCCGCCAGCACCGCCTCGAAGGCGGCGGAGGCGGTGACCGCGTCGGCGAGGAACTGCCCGGCAGGCGTGGGCGGCTCGCCCGCGCGTCCGGCCGACAGCATGGCCCCGCTCATCGCCTGCAGCAGCAGATCCTGACCGGGGCGATCCCGGTAGGGGCCGTCTTCGCCGTACCCCGACATCGACACGTAGACCAGGGAGGGGTTGAGCTCGCGCAGCGTGTCGTAGTCCAGGCCCAGTCGAGCGGCGACCCCTGGCCGATAGTTCTGCAGGAAGACGTCGGCAGTCGCGACGAGGTCGCGGACGACCTGCTTGCCCGACTCAGACTTGAGATCCACCGCGACGGAACGCTTGTTGCGGTTGAGGGAGAGGAACGAGACGTTGATCTGGTTGCCCTGCGCTCCGCCGGCGGCCGCGAAGCGCTGCCACTCCCCCCGCGGCGGCTCGACCTTGACGACGTCGGCCCCGAGGTCGCCGAGGCGCTGCGCGGCGAACGGCCCCGCCATCGCGATGGAGCAGTCGATGACGCGGTAGCCGGAGAGGATGCGGGAGTCGATGGTCATGGAACCTCGCAAGTCTGTCGTGGATGGGATCAGGGGTGCACGGCGACCTCGGCGCCGTCGTTCGCCGAGGAGCGCAGCAGCGCGTCGATGAGCTCGACCGAGCGGGCGGCGACGCCGGCGTCGGAATTGTTCTCCGTCGACGCGCCGGTGATGAGGTCGATGAAGCGGGCGGGCGGCACGAGGCACTCGTACTCCCCCTCGCCGGGGTCGATCTCGACGGATTCGCGGGTGCCGTCGTAGCGGCTGAGGGTGACGCGTTCGCGCTCGACGTCGAGCATCAGCACGCCTTCGGTTCCGAAGATGCGGATGTCGATCTGGTACTTGTCACCGTCGGCGAGAGTGGCGGCGCCCGACAACGAGCCGAGGGCTCCGTTGTCGAAACGCACGACACCGGCGTCGAAGAGGTCGACGGGTGCACCGGCGGTGACGACGCGCCCCGCGACGCTGCGCGCTCGCAGGCCGGTCAGCCAGAACAGCAGTGCCGACGAGTGCGTGACCTGGCCATGCGCGTATCCGCCACCGCGTGCCGGTGACGACCACGTCGTCGGGTTGGGCGCGGTCGTAGAGTTCCACCGCTCGAGCATGTGCGTGGGGTCGTTGCCGAAGAGCCCGCGTGTCGGCGAGGCCATGTGGCACAGCGCGTACTGGACCTCGCCGACGCCGCCGGTCTCGAGCATCCGCTTGGCGGCGACCGTGAACGGCTTGTAGTTCCAGCCGTAGGGAACGAGGAAGACGGTTCCTGCTCGTTCCGCACGCTCGACCAGGTCCCACGCGTCGTCGGCGCCGAGCGTCATGGGCTTCTCGCACAGCACGTGCAGGCCGCGTTCGAGGGCAGCCGCGGCGATCGGGTGGTGCAGGTCGTGGGGCGTCGTGATGACGACGGCGTCGAGGTCGGCGTTCAGCACCTCATCGGCGCTCTGCGTCGCGAATCCGAATCCGAAGTCGTCGCGGATGGTCGGGAGATCATCACCCAGGCCGCAGACGCCGACGAGTTCGACGTCGTCGCGGTCGCGGAAGATCGGGAAGTGGTTGCTCGTCGCCCACCAGCCGGATCCGATCGCCCCCAGCCTCACCCGGGTCACGAGATCCACTCCCACGTGCGGTGCGGCAGCGCATCGTTCATGCGCACCCGGCCGCGAGCGGCGAACCGTTCGAGGTTGCCGGTGAGGGGGAAGATCAGGTACTGAGCGGCGTCCTCACCCCACGGGCCGAGTTCGTCGTGCGTGGCCGCGATGATCTCGAGCGTTGTGGCGGGCTCTGTGCACGAGCGCAGGTGCGCCTCGAGAACCCGATCGATGTGCGCGACGTGATTCGCAGAGGTATCGAGGAATGCCCTGACTTGCTCGCCTTCGTACACGGGGTAGTGCGCGGTGAGCAGCAGGTTCGGGTCGAGCTCGCGGGCCATCGCGATGGTGGCGAGGTAGGGGTCGGTGTCTCGGTAGGTGGGGGGAAAGGCCGGGGTGCCGGATGCGGTGGGCACCGTGTCGCCGAGGATCGCGTCGGAGACGACCAGCGCATCGTTGTCCGCATCCCACACCGCGAGGTGGCCGGGCGAATGTCCGGGAGCGGCGAGCACCTGGAGTGTCCGGTCGCCGAGTGACAGCTCCTCGCCGCCGCCGAGGGCGCGATCGACGCGATGCAGCCGGGTGGATGCCCGAACGAGGGCGGTCGTCTCGGGCGGGTCGGCGAAACCGTCAGGCTCGACGAACTCCCCGTAGCGGCCGGCGATCAGCACCTCGATGTCTTCCGTCATCTCGACGTCGGCAGCGCCGGCGAGGAAGACGGCGTTCGGAGCGACCGAGGCGAGTGCGGCGTTTCCCCCGGTGTGATCGAAGTCGCAGTGCGAGGAGACCACCCAGGTGAGGTCTTCCGGGTCGAACCCGATGCGGTCGAGGTAGGGGAGAAGAGTTCCCGCGACGCTCTCGTCGACGCCGGTGTCGAACAGCAGTGACGCGTCGGAGCCGATGAAGAGGTGCATCGCGATGAAGCGCTCGCCGAGCGGAGCCTCGATGCGGTGCAGGCCAGGGCGAATCTCCACTTCACTCCTCCTCGAGGTGGGTGATCAGGCGAAGCCCGGCGCGGTGGGATCGCACGTGCGGGCCCCCGTTGCTGAGCCAGGATGCGTCGCGCTGATGCGCGACGATCGCCGCTTCGTCGATCTCGACGCCCACGCCCGGTTTGTCGCCGAGCACGACGCCGCCGTCTTCGATGCTCTGATCGAGGTCGACGCCGAAGGGTGCGCTGAGATCCTGGATCTCGGACGAGAGGTGATTCGGCACGGCCGCGGCCGCCGCGGTCACGGCGTAGTTGGCGGTGAGCCCGACGGGGCTGACCGGCAGATCTCGGCTGTGCGCGGCGACGGCGACGCGCAGGAAGTGCGTGATGCCCCACACGGCTCCCGCCTGCACCACGTCGACGCCGTTCGCGTCGAAGAGCGGGCGGAACTGCTCCAATCCCGTGAGGTTCTCGCCGGTGGCCACCGCCGCTCGGATCGCGCCGCTCAGCCGGGCGTGGCCGCTGGCGTCCCATCGCCGAAGGGGTTCCTCGATCCAGGCGAGGTCGATCTCCTGCTCTATGCGGTGCAGATACCGAACGGCTTGCTTCAGGTTCCAGGACTCGTTCGCGTCGAGCATGAGGGCGGGTGTCGGACAGTTGCGCCGGAGGGCGTCCGCCACGATCGCGAGTCGTTTCAGGTCATACGAGGCATCCCGGCCGCCCTTGAGCTTTCCGCTCTGGAAACCGCGCTCGCCCATGAGGGTGTAGAAGTCGTGCAGCTGTTCGTTCGTCAGTGCGATGTCGAGGCCCGACGCGTAGCCGGTGACGAAGCGGTCTTTCGCACCGAGAAGTCGCCACAGTGGCTCGCCGGCGAGCTTGGCCTTGAGGTCCCACAGCGCCATGTCGAGGGTTCCGACACCGCCGAATGTGCCTCCGGCGTGGCCGGTCTTGAACACCCGGGCGAGCATCGCGTCATATAGCGAGGTGACCGCGCGCGGATCCTCGCCTTCGAGCGCGGGAAAGAGGCGATCGATGTCATGGTGCGCACCCATGCCGATGCCGGTGACGCCCTCATCCGTGTCGAGAAGGACCAGGGGCACCTCGGTGACGCCTGACTTCACGTAACCGTTCGCGTCGCCGACGGGTCGACCCCAGTCGTGGAAGGTCCGCAGCAGGCGGTACCCCGTGATCTTCATATCGTCCTTGACTTTCGATGCGAGGCTGTACAAACAGCATACATCACATGTCTGGTCATTGTGCAGTCGTGCTCACCGCGGCTCGAGACCAGGGCTTAGTGTGGGCGCATGACAACCGGACCCAGCGCGGCGGTGGGCAGTGCGCGCGCTCCGATCGATCGCATCGGAGTGGCCGTTCTGCGCGAGCTCGTGGAGATGATCGTCACGGGCGCGGTGCCCGAGGGCGGCGTGCTCCCCCCGGAAGCGCAGCTCTCTCAGGAGTTCGGCGTCAGCCGCACCGTGATCCGGGAGACGATGAAGCGTCTGCAGGAGAAGGGCATGGTCACCGTCGCGCAGGGGCGCGGCACGCATGTGAATGCGATGCGGTCCTGGAACCTCATGGACCCGCTGATCCTCTCGACGCTGATCGGGCACGACGACACGCTCGGCATCCTCGACGAATTGAGCGTCGTGCGCGGAGCTCTCGAATCGGCGATGGCCGCGGCGACGGCGAAACGACGCGACGACGACGGACTCTCGCGGCTGCGGGCGACGCTGCAACTGATGCGCGACTCGATGGAGGACTCGGCGGCTTTCCGCGACGCCGACATCCAGTTCCACATCGCGGTCATGGAGCTCTCCGACAACACCTTGGCCGAGAGTCTCGCCCGCGTGCTCTTCGAGCGCGCGCTGGAGAGTTCCCGCTACCACGGCATCGATCCGGAGCACGCATTCGAACTGACCATGCGCGAGCACGAGTTGATCCTGGCGGCGATCGAGGCGGGCGACGCCGAAGCCGCCCGGGCCGCGATGGACCACCACATTCTCGGCTCGTGGGAGCGTCGCCGTCTTCCTACCCTCAAGCGCAGCTGAGTTCCTCGCCGATCGCGAGCACGGCGGATGCCGCGGTCCCCGTTTTGGGGCCGCGGCATCCGCTCTGTGCAGGAGGGTGGCCGGATCAGTCGATGGATGCCGTGCGACGGCGTGCCAGCAGCAGACCGCCGATCAGCATCAGCAGACCGAGACCAGCAGCCCAGGTGGCGCCTTCCCCGCCCGTAGCGGCCAGCGCGACCACGGCGGTTCCGGCCGAGGCAGGCGACGCCATCACGGCGACCGGGTCACCCGACGACGCCGGCGTCACCGGCGTGCCGGGATCGGCGGGCGTGCCCGGGTTGGTCGGGTCCGTCGGGGTGCCCGGGTCCGTCGGGTCTGTCGGGGTACCCGGGTCCGTCGGGTTCGTCGGCGTGCCCGGGTCCGTCGGATCCGTCGGCGTGCCCGGTTCTGACGGGTCGGTTGGGTCCGTCGGGGTGCCCGGTTCGGTCGGCTCACCGGGGTTCCCCGGCGTGGTCGGCGACGTCGTCTCCGAGTCGCCGATGACCGAGATCGCGTTTCCGCCCACGGTGATCGGCAGTGAGATCGGCAGAAGCACCTGTGTGCCCCCGAGGATCGAGTCCGATCCGCCGGTGACAGCGTCGCCCCCGCTCGATCCCCCGCCGTTGCCAGTGGTGGCGTCGGTGGACTCGCTGTCGCCGAGGACCGAGATGGCGTTTCCGCCGACGGTCACGGGGACGTCGATGGGTGCGATGGCCTGGGTGCCGCCCAGGAGGCTGTCGTCTCCGTTGGTGGTCCCCGCGGTGTCGCCGCTGTGACCGTTGCCGGTGCCTCCGTTGGTTCCGGTGGTGGCGTGGGTGGATTCGCTGTCGCCGATGACCGAGATGGCGTTTCCGCCGATGGTGACGGGGACGTCGATGGGTGCGATGGCCTGGGTGCCGCCGAGGAGGCTGTCGTCTCCTCCGGTGGTTCCGGTGTTCTGGCCGCCAGCGCTCCCGTTGGTTCCGGTGGTGGCGTCGGTGGACGCATCCGTGGATTCGCTGTCGCCGATGACCGAGATGGCGTTTCCGCCGATGGTGACGGGGACGTCGATGGGTGCGACGACCTGCGTGCCGCCGGCGACGCTGTCCTCCCCCGACGTGACCGCCGCGGTGTTGTCCGCGTCGGTGTGTGAGCCGCTGTGGCTCGTGGATGCATCCGTCGACTCGCTGTCGCCGAGGACCGAGACGGCGTTGCCGCTCACGGTGACAGGCGCGTCGACCGAGACGACACCCTGCGTGCCTCCCGCGGCGCTGTCATCCCCCGAGGTGGAAGCTTCGGGCGCGGGCGGGGACGAACTGCCCGACGACGTCTCTGCGCCGTCGGAGTGGCTGTCGCCGGCGACCGAGACCGCGTTGCCGGCTACGGTGACCGGCACCTCGACGGTGACGATCGCCTGCGACCCGGAGGCCGCCCCGTCGTGCCCGGAGGTGTGCGCCTCCGGGGCGGGTGCCGGTGCGGATGCCTGGGTGTCGGCGTCGTCCGAGTGGGAGTCGCCGAGAACCGAGATGGCGTTGCCGGCCACGGTGACCGGTGCCTCGACGTCGATGACGGCTTGGGTGCCCGAGAGCAGCCCGTCTTCTCCGGATGTGTCGGCGGCCTGGGCGACCCCCGCGCCGGCGAGGGAGATTCCCCCTCCGATGAG
>NZ_DEPK01000154.1:28962-32059 GCF_002358725.1 Microbacterium sp. UBA3394 | reverse complement strand
GCTGGGCACCCGACGCGGAAGCGACGCCTCCGTTGCCGCCGGCGGACACGGGCGAGCCGTACGGTGCCGTCGGAGAGGTCAGCAGACGCGCGGCGGCGGCACCGGCGACCGCGGCGGTACCCANNGAGGGAGATTCCCCCTCCGATGAGCGCACCCCACAGGGCGCGCTTGATGATCGTGTGCATGACTATGACTCCTTGATTGAGGTATCGACAGCACGCCGGATGGCGTGCCGGATCGTCTGCCGCACGCAGAGTGGTGCGGCTCGATACCGTCAGTCAGGAGTCGAGTCGGTGGCGTAGATCGGCGCTCCGGGCAGAGCGTCGTCGACGAGCGTTCGCGGGGGGCCCGCGAGAAGGAGGCTGCGCCAGGTGTCGCCGAGCATGCCCGTGATCGGCTGGGCACCCGACGCGGAAGCGATGCCCCCGTTGCCGCCTGCGGACACGGGCGCGCCGGACGGCGCTGCCGGAGAGGTCAGCAGACGCGTGGCGGCGGCGCCGGCGACCGCGGCGGCACCCATCGCGGTGGCGATCGCAGAAGGCGCCCAGGAGCCGTCCTGGGCCCACCAGGCCGCTGTCATCGCGGCGGCGACACTCACCATCGCCGCCACCGTAGACGCCTCCGCCGTGGCGGTGCCGACCGTGATCAGCTCAGAGACGGGCACCGCGGGAGCAGGCACCACGGGAGCCTCGAGATCGGGGATGGTGACGACCAGCGGCGGAGCAGGAGGTGCGACGGCGTCGCCGACGACCACGGTTCCGACGGTCGTGTCGATCGCGGTGGAGGTGTCGGTGATCGCTCCTGTGAGGCCAACCCCTTCGGCGACATCACCGACGATCGGCACCTCGGAGACGAGGTCGACGACCGGGCTCGTGACGCTGGATACCGGGCCGGAACTGACGACGGTCTCGACGGTGCCGGTGACCGCGCCGGCACCGGTGTCGACGACCTCGGTGGTGGCGGTCACGGTCTGCTTCACGGTCTCGACGACCGGGGTCACGACCTCGGGAACGGCTTCGACGACGTCTGCGACCGGGGCGGGCGCCTGCTTCACGACGGGCTCGGTGACCGTCTCGACCACCGGTGCCACGACGGTCGCGGTCGTATCGAGCGTCGTCTCCGCGACCTCGTCGACCGCGCCCGTCGCGCCCTCGACGACCGACGTGGCCGCGCCGAGCAGGCCTCCGTCGTCGTCTTCTGCGGCGCCCGCAGCGGGGATGTGCAGGAAGAATGCGGCGGCGGTCCAGAGAAGACCGAGCCCGAGGGCGAGCAGGAGGAGGCGCTGTGCGTGCGGCACCATCCGTGCCGTCGATTCACGCATCAAGGTCACCCCCTTCGCGCCATCCCTGCTCCCCCCGGAGCGGCGTTGCTTGCGTCGGAGATGCCGCGGTGTGCCAGGCACGGTACTCCTGGGACGCGGACCTGTAAAGACCTTCGACGCGCGAAATCGGCGTGTCGTTCGATTGCGGAAACCACAGATTTGTGCACAGTCGCGCCCGGCACGGCAACTCTCAACGCCAACTTCAAACACAATCTCTGTCCACAGCCCGTGGATAAAGAAAAGCCAGTTCAAGTGGCATAAAAAAGTTTGCCCGCACCCAGTGCTTGGGAGTTTTCCACAGGTGTTGTGCACACCCGTGTCCGAGTTGTGCTCACCCTTTCCACAGAGTTATCCACAGGCCGTCTTGCACGGGGGAGAACCTGTCTCTAGCGTGAAGTCCTGCCCATCGGGGGTGGGTGTGGATTCGTCAGCGCCGACGGCCGTGTCGGGGGTTCGTGCTCCCATCGGAACACGGGAACGGGTGCTGATCCGTTCGTCATGCCATCCCAGCGTGCGCGTCGTCCAACGGGCGGTGGTGGGGTGCCGAAGTCAATCTGGAGGGACGCCCGTGTCGATCGCCGACATCTCACCCGACCGACTTGGTGGACCCCGCGAGAACGAGCGCACGCCCCCTCACGACTTCCTCGCCGAGCAGAGCGCCCTGGGGGGCATGCTGCTGTCGAAGGATGCCGTCGCCGACGTCATCGAGACACTCCGCGGCACCGACTTCTACGTGCCCAAGCATGAGCTGATCTTCGAGGCCATCCTCAGCCTCTACTCGCACGGTGAGCCCACCGATGTGGTCGCCGTCACCGACGAGCTCATCAAGACCGGCGAGCTGCAGCGGGCCGGCGGCGCCGACTACCTGCACACGCTCACCTCGATCGTGCCGACGGCGGCGAACGCGGGCTACTACGCCTCGATCGTCGCCGAGCGCGCCCTCCTCCGCCGGCTGGTGGATGCGGGCACCCGCATCGTGCAGATGGGGTACGAGGGGCAGGGTGATCCGCTCGACCTGGTGAACAACGCGCAGGCCGAGATCTACAACGTCTCCGGCGATGACACCGCCGAGGACTACGTTCCGCTGACGATCGCCGTCGACGCGGCGGTCGAGGAGATCGAGGCCGCGCGCGGTCGAGACGGTCAGATGACCGGCATCCCGACCGGGTTCTCGGGTCTCGACCAGCTCACCAACGGTCTGCACCCCGGTCAGATGATCATCATCGCCGCCCGCCCCGCGATGGGTAAGTCGACGCTTGCGCTCGACTTCGCCCGCGCCGCGGCGATCAAGCACGACATGCCGACGATCTTCTTCTCGCTCGAGATGGGGCGAAGTGAGATCGCGATGCGTCTCATGAGCGCCGAGGGCGCCATCCCGCTGCAGTCGATGCGCAAGGGAACGCTCGACAACCGCGACTGGACGACCATCGCCGCCACCCGCGGCAAGATCAACGACGCCCCGCTCTACATCGATGACAGCCCCAACATGACGCTCGTCGAGATCCGCGCGAAGTGCCGACGGTTGAAGCAGCGCGCGGGCCTGAAGATGGTCGTGATTGACTACCTGCAGCTGATGACGAGCGGCAAGCGCGTCGAGTCGCGCCAGCAGGAGGTCAGTGAGTTCTCGCGTGCGCTGAAGCTGCTCGCGAAGGAACTCGGTGTGCCAGTGATCGCGCTGTCGCAGCTGAACCGTGGACCGGAACAGCGTCAAGACAAGAAGCCGGCCCTGAGCGACCTGCGTGAATCGGGATCGATCGAGCAGGACGCCGACATGGT
>NZ_DEPK01000154.1:28773-28908 GCF_002358725.1 Microbacterium sp. UBA3394 | reverse complement strand
CGAGATCCGCGCGAAGTGCCGACGCCTGAAGCAGCGGGCGGGTCTGAAGATGGTCGTCATCGACTACCTGCAGCTGATGACCAGCGGTAAGCGCGTCGAGTCGCGTCAGCAGGAGGTCAGTGAGTTCTCGCGTGC
>NZ_DEPK01000154.1:5483-28550 GCF_002358725.1 Microbacterium sp. UBA3394 | reverse complement strand
GGCGAAGCGGACCTGATCGTCGCCAAGCACCGAAACGGCCCCACCGACACGATCACCGTCGCCTTCCAGGGCCACTTCTCCCGCTTCACCGACATGGCACCTGAGGTCTGAGTCCCTGTAGGGATTTTTCTAAAATGTCCATTTCGCAGATGAAGTGTCCACGTGGTGTCCATATGGACATTTCGGTCGGGTGGTTCGGGTGATCTCTCCTGCAGCAAGGGGATAGCTGCTGGGCGGGAGACGTAATTCACGCACAGGCGGCCGGTTCGAGGCGGTAGGTCTCACGCGATGCCACAAACAAATCTGAGCATGGACACCACGATTTCCTCAGTACTCCGGAATACCCTAGGGGGGTAGGGGTGTTAGGGTGGGTGTCGCCGATTCTGGCGCATCACCGACGGAAGGAAACCATCATGGCCACCAGCGAGTACCAGGTCACCGGCATGACGTGCGGACACTGCGAGATGTCCATCCGTGAAGAGGTCTCCCAGATCCCCGGCGTGGACGAGATCCAGGTGAGCGCCCAGACCGGCAAGCTCGTCGTGTCTTCCACCAGTGCTCTGGATGACGCCGCCGTGCTGGCCGCGGTCGACGAGGCTGGTTACTCCGCGGTGCGCGCCTGATGAACGCTGCGGGACGACTCAGCCTGTATGGCGCCGGCGTCGTCGTGGCTTTCGGCGGGGCGTTCGGCATCGCGGCAGCTGTCGTCCCGGACAGCGCCGTCGCCAACTGGACGGCCGCGGCTGACGACAGCTCGATGGCCGATCACGCCGGCATGACCGGCGAGGACACCGCCGAGACCGCCACCATCCCCGGCGTCTCCCTCTCCGGTTACGGATACGAACTCAGCCCGATCGCCGCGCCCACCGGAACGGGCGAGTCAGGCGAGTTGAGCTTCCAGATCCTCGACGCTGACGGGACTGCGCTGACCGCGTACGAGTCCTCGCATGAGAAGGACCTGCACCTGATCGTGGTGCGCACCGATGGAACCCAGTTCCGGCACGTGCACCCCACGCTCGACGAGGCCACCGGCACCTGGACGACCTCCTGGGAGTGGACCGAAGCCGGCAGCTACCGGATCTATGCCGACTTCGTGCCGGACGTCGCCGACGGCCCCGACAAGGTCACCCTGACCCGCACGGTCGACGTCGCGGGCGCGTTCACCCCGAACCCGGCGACCGCCACGTCGACGACAAGCGAGGTCGACGGGTACACGGTCACCCTCGATGGGGACCTGACCGCGGGGGAGAGCTCCGAGCTAACCTTGTCGGTCACCCGTGACGGGCAGCCAGTCACCACCCTGCAGCCGTACCTTGGGGCCTTCGGGCACCTCGTCGCGCTGCGCGATGGGGACCTGGCCTACCTGCACGTGCACGCCGAAGGCGACGACCCGCAGGACGGCGACACCGCCGGACCCGACATCCGATTCGCGGCCGAGGCGCCTACCACCGGCCGGTACCTGCTCTACCTCGACTTCCAGGTCGACGGGCAGGTCCACACCGCCGAGTTCGTCGTGGACGCCGGGCACGGCACCGGCGACACGGACACGGACGACACACACAGCGACACGGGCGACGGTCACTGACCGCCCCGCGGTGATCTGAGAGAAGAAGGAACACCATGAGCACCACAGCCCCCGCAGAACAGACCGCGGACTCCGCCGTCGAACTCCAGATCGGCGGGATGACCTGCGCCTCCTGCGCGATGCGGATCGAGAAAAAGCTGAACAAGCTCGACGGCGTCGCCGCCACGGTCAACTACGCCACCGAGAAGGCGAAGGTCACCATCCCCGCCGGATACGACCCGGCCCTGCTGATCGCCGAGGTCGAGAAGACCGGCTACAGCGCGGCGCTTCCGGCCCCGAAGAAGGCCAAGAACGACACCGCCGAGGGCGGGGACGCGGACGATGCCGACCCGGAGCTGACCAGCCTCCGCAATCGGCTCATCGTCTCCATCGTCCTGAGCGTCCCGGTCATCGCGATGGCGATGGTCCCCGCCCTGCAGTTCACCTACTGGCAGTGGGCGTCGTTGGCGCTGGCGGCGCCGGTCATCGTGTGGGCGGCGTTCCCGTTCCACAAGGCGGCGTGGGCGAACCTCAAGCACGGCACCGCGACGATGGACACGCTCATCTCGATGGGCACGACCGCCGCGTTCCTGTGGTCGCTGTACGCGCTGTTCTTCGGCACCGCCGGCACCCCCGGGATGACGCACCCGTTCGAGCTCACCCTCGCCCCCTCGGAAGGAGCCGCGAACATCTACCTCGAAGTCGCCGCCGGGGTGACGATGTTCATCCTCGCCGGCCGCTACTTCGAGAAGCGGTCCAAGCGTCAGGCCGGCGCCGCGCTGCGCGCGCTGCTCGAGCTCGGCGCGAAGGAAGTATCCGTGCTGCGCGACGGGGTGGAGACGAAGATCCCGGTCGAGGACCTGCAGGCGGGGGACGAGTTCATCGTCCGCCCGGGCGAGAAGATCGCCACCGACGGTGTCGTGGTTTCCGGCACGTCCGCCGTGGACGCCTCCATGCTCACCGGCGAATCCGTCCCGGTCGAGGTCGCCGAAGGCGACCCCGTCACCGGAGCCACGGTGAACGCCGGCGGACGCTTGGTAGTTCGCGCCACTCGGGTCGGCTCGGACACGCAGCTGGCGCAGATGGCCAAGCTCGTCGAGGACGCCCAGACCGGAAAGGCTGAGGTGCAGCGCCTGGCCGACAAGATCTCCGGCGTGTTCGTCCCGATTGCGATCCTCATCGCCGTCGTCGCGATGGGGGCATGGTTGGGTGCCGGGTTCCCTGTCGCTGCCGCGTTCACCGCCGCCGTCGCCGTGCTGGTCATCGCGTGCCCGTGCGCCCTGGGTCTTGCCACGCCGACCGCGCTGCTGGTCGGCACCGGCCGCGGCGCGCAGATGGGCATCCTGATCAAGGGCCCGGAAGTGCTGGAATCCACCCGCAAGGTCGACACCGTCGTGCTCGATAAGACCGGCACCGTCACCACCGGCAAGATGACCCTGGTCAACGTCGTCACCGAGCCGGGCACCGATGCGGACGAGCTACTCCGCCTCGCCGGTGCACTCGAAGACGCCTCCGAGCACCCCATCGCGCAGGCGATCGCGAAGGGCGCCACCCAGCAGACCGGCACCCTCCCCACCGTGGAAGGGTTCACGAACCTGGAAGGCAAGGGCGTGCAGGGTGTCGTCGACGGACACGCACTCATCGTCGGCCGGGAATCGCTGCTGGCCGAGTGGTCGCTGCGCCTGAGCGCCGAGGTTGCCGCCGCGAAGGCGCAGGCCGAAAGCGAAGGCAAGACCGTCGTCGCCGTCGGATGGGATGGTGCCGCTCGCGGCATCCTCATCGTCGCCGACACCGTCAAGCCGACCAGCAAGGAGGCCATCGCCCAGCTCAAGGCACTCGGCCTGACTCCGGTGCTGCTCACCGGCGACAACGAGGCGGTCGCCCGCCAGATCGCCGCCGAGGTCGGTATCGACCAGGTCATCGCCGAAGTCCTCCCGAAGGACAAGGTCGATGTCGTCACCCGCCTCCAAGGCGAGGGAAAGGTCGTCGCGATGGTCGGAGACGGTGTCAACGACGCCCCCGCGCTCGCGCAGGCCGACCTCGGCTTGGCGATGGGAACCGGCACCGACGTCGCGATCGAGGCCTCGGACATCACCCTGGTCCGCGGCGACCTGCGCAGCGCCGCTGACGCGATCCGGCTGTCCCGCAAGACCCTCGGCACTATCAAGACCAACCTGTTCTGGGCCTTCGCCTACAACACGGCCGCGATCCCGGTCGCAGCCCTCGGTCTCCTCAACCCGATGCTCGCCGGTGCCGCCATGGCACTGTCCAGCGTGTTCGTCGTGGGCAACAGCCTGCGTCTGCGCGGATTCAAGAGCATCGCCCGCTGACCGGGCAACCCGGCAGCACCTACCACCCACATCGGAAGGAACACCACCCATGTCCAGCTGTTGCAGCACCAGCGCCCCCGCCCCCGGCGGCCGTGAGAACCTCCTCGACGCCGCCGGTGGCGCCGACATGACCACCTGCCCCGTGATGGAGGGCACCCCGGTCAACAAGGCCACCGCCGTGGCGGCCGGCCTGTTCCGCGACTACGAGGGCGAGCGGTACTACTTCTGCTGCGCCGGCTGCGGTCCCGCGTTCGACGCGGACCCGGCCCGCTACGCCGCCGCCATGGCCTGAGCCTCACTCCCGGTGCCCACACACCCCGTGCGGGCACCGGGAGACCGGACCCTTCATGACCTCCACCATCGCGGCCGCCCGCGAACCGGGCTACATCACCGACCCCCGCACCTACCGGAACCGGCTGCGCCGTCTGGAAGGGCAGATTCGCGGGCTCACCGGGATGATCGAGCAGGAACGCCCCTGCATCGATACCCTCACCCAGATCTCCGCCACCCAACGCGCGCTCCAGGGTGTCGGTCTCGCCCTGCTGACGGACTACCTGCGCCACGCGCACGCCACCGGCACCCTCACCGACGACACCGTCCTTGATGCCGCCTCGACCGCGATCACCCAGCTGATCCGGTCCTGACCCTGCCCTCCTCGCAGCGCCGCGACCCCCGTACCCCGGAAGCGAACTGCACCTCATGCCCACCCACCATGTCCTCATCCTCGGGGCAGGAGCAGCCGGCGTCGCCGCCGCAACAGCCCTCGCCCGCCACGAGGACATCCACGTCACCCTGGTCGGCAGAACCCACGAGACCCCGTACATCCGGATGCACATCACCGGCGTCGCGTTCGGTCCCACCTTGCCCGAGACCATCCACGCGCCGCTCCCGCCCGTCACCGTGCTGGCAGACACCGCCACCCACCTCGACCCGATCAGCCGCATCGTGCACCTCGCCTCCGGCGCACAGTTGCGCTACGACGCGGTCATCATCGCCACCGGCAGCCGCCCGGACACCCTCACCCCGGGCCTGCCCGGGCGGCACACTCCCGCTGCACGGCACCAGGTCGTCACCCTGCACAGCATCCAGGACGCCCAACAGATCCGAGAACACCTCACCCGCACCGCCGGGCCGTCCCGGGTCGCGATCTACGGCGGCGGATTCACCGGCGCGGAGACCGCGTCCGCACTCCACGCCGCCGGACATCACGTCGCCCTCATCAGCCGCTCCCGCATCCCCGGGCGGGCCTCCTTCGGCGCGCAGATCGCCGCCCACATCACCGGCATCCATCGCGGCAAAATCACCACATTCCTGGGCCGCACGATCACCGCCGTCCGTGACAGGAGCCCGCTGCTGGGGATCACCCTGGATGACACCACCACGCTCTCCGCCGACCTGCTCATCACCGCCCTCGGCAACGCCCCCACCGCACCGGGACCGTTCTCTTCCGGGGTGCCTGTCGATGACCGGCTGCGGAGCACTGCCCCGCACGTGTACGCGGCCGGCAGCACCGCCATACACCGCGACGACCACCTCGGGATCTGGCGCCTGGATCACTGGGCCGACGCGGCCGCGCAAGGACAGCACGCCGCCGCCGCGGTGCTCCACGACCGCACCGGCGCCGCCGACCCGGGACCCTACCGTCCTCGTAGCTCCTACACGTCACTGATCCACGGCACCGCCATCACCGGCATCGGGTACACCATGACGCCCGCCACCGAAGGACAGGGCCCAGGACCCGGCACCCTCGTCACGCACACGCTCAACGGTGCTCTGGTGGGGGTGAGCGGTGTCGACGCGGTCGCCACCGTCCACGAAACCGCCCAGCACCTGCACGAGAGCGCCGCATGACCGCCGCCACCCCTGTGACCCCGGCCACTCGTGCCCGCGGCGGGTTCTGTCTCGCCGTGACCGGCACCGTCGTGCTAATGGCGGCCGCGTCGGCGCCTTCCCCGTTCTACCCGCAACTCACCGAGCAGCTCCAGCTGCCCCCGGTGGCCACCACTCTTATCTTCGCGATCTACGCCATCCCGCTGCTGCTCGCACTGCTGACGCTCGGGTCGCTTTCTGACCGGGTCGGGCGTCGCGGCATCCTCACCGTCGGATCGGTGGCCCTGTCGGTGAGCCTGCTGATGTTCTGGGCCGCCGATTCCTTCCTGCTGCTGCTCGCCGCCCGCGCCCTGCAAGGCCTGGCGGCGGGACTGCTGGTCCCGGTTCTGAACGCCATGATGGTCGACCACGAACCCTCCCGCTGGCTGGGGGCGGCCGCGCTGGCCAACACCGTGGCCCCCATGGCCGGTCTCGGGCTCGGGGCGCTCACCGCCGCTGGACTGCTGGACCTACCCGGCATCGACGCGGGCACCATCTTTCTGCTCCTCGCCGCGGTGTTCCCTCTCCTCGCCGCCACCGCCTGGACCATTCCCACCCCACCCGTCCTTCCCGGGGACGCGGGACCGGACCCACGGGCCCGGCGGGTCTCGGCGGCGACGCGGCGGCGGATCATCGTCTCGGTCGCCCCCGCCATCATCGCCGGGTGGGTCACCAACGGTCTGTTCCTCGCCCTGGGACCGGGGATCATCGCCACCCGGTTCCACGCCGACACCTACCTGCACCAGGCCGGGTCCATCATCATCCTCGCCGCGGCCGGGGTGGTCGCCGCCACCGCACTGCAGGGGGCCACCGCCCGGCGGATCAGCGTGTTCGGGGCCGTGTCTCTCGGCGCAGGCACCGTGCTCAGCCTCGCCGCGCTGGCCGTGCCAACTCTGCCCGGGTACCTCGCCAGTTTCGCGGTCGTGGGTGCCGGGTTCGGGACTGCCTTCATGGGCGCGATGCGCACCCTGCTGCCGCACGTCGACCCCGGGCAGCGCGCCACCGTTATGGCCGTGATCTACACGATCTCCTACCTCGCGATGTCCGTCCCCGTCGTGCTGGCCGGCTTCCTCGTCCCCGCTCTCACCCTCCCTGGAGCCGCGGCCGTGTTGGGGGGAGTGGTGGTGCTGCTCAGCATCACCGCCACCCTCACCCACCTGCGCACCCCCACGGAGCTCACACCGCCCGCCACGCAACATCGACCGAAAGGGACCCGCCGACCATGACCGCCCCCGCGCCCCGCCGTTCCCCCCACCTCACCCGGCGACGCTTCCTCGCCCTCGGCGCCACCGCCGCCGCGGTTGGAGCTCTGGCCGCCTGCACCCCCACCCCCGCCTGGGTCAGCCCGACGGGAGCGGCCGTCGACCGCACCGAACGGGGCCGTGGCGGCACCGGCCGCGTGGTCACCGCGACGCTGACGGCGGCGGCGGCGACCCTCGATCTGGCAGGAACACCCGCGTCCACGTTCTCCTACGGCAGCATCCCCGGGCCTGTCCTGCGCGTCCAGGCAGGAGACACCCTGCAGGCCACCCTGCGCAACACCCTCCCCGTCGACACGTCCGTGCACTGGCACGGCCTGGCACTCCGCAACGACATGGACGGCGTCCCCCCACTCACCCAGACCGCGACCCGCCCCGGCGAGTCGTTCCAATACGAGTTCATCGCCCCCGACCCCGGTACGCACTGGTTCCACCCGCACGTCGGCGCCCAGCTGGACACCGGCCTATACGGGGTGCTCATCGTCGAAGACCCGAATGAGCCGCTGCGCTACGACGACGAATGGGTCATCGTCCTCGACGACTGGCTGGACGGGGTCACCGCCACCCCCGACGCGGTGCTCGAGCAGCTGCGAGAAGGAATGGGCGACATGGGCGGGCACGGCGACATGTTCATGCGGATGGGGAACATGCTGATGGGCGCCGACTCCGACCTACTCGGCGGCGACGCCGGCGACGTGTACTACCCGCACTACCTGATCAACGGCAAACCCGCCGCCGACCCCGCCCAATTCACCGGCACGCCCGGCACGCGGGTACGGATCCGGCTGATCAACGCCGGCGGCGACACCGCGTTCCGCGTCGCCATCGGCGGGCACCGGCTGACCGTCACCCACACCGACGGGTTCCCCGTCGACCCGGTCGCTGCCGATAGCGTCCTGGTGGGAATGGGGGAACGCTACGACGTGATCGTCACCCTGGGCGACGGTGCGTTCCCCCTGGTGGCGGAGGCCGAAGGCAAGCGGGAACGCGGCTTCGCCATCATCCGCACCGGCAGCGGACAGGCGCCCACCCCGGACGCGGACATCGCCGAACTGGGCGAAGGCCGCGTCGTCGCGGTGGCGAGCATGCTCTTCGCCGCACCCGAGGTCACCCTCGACCGTCGTGACGTGGACCGCACCCTCGACCTCACCCTCACCGGCAGCATGGCCAATTACGACTGGGGGTTCAACGGCACCCAGTTCGACATGCACAACCCGTTGCGCGGCGCGCACGCACTGGTCGCGGGGGAACGGGTGCGGCTGCGGGTGACGAACGACACCGACATGTGGCACCCCTTCCACCTGCACGGCCACACCTATCAGCACGCCGGTGGCGGCCCCCGCAAAGACACCTCCATCGTGCTGCCGAACCAAACCCTCGACCTCGAGTTCGACGCCGACAACCCCGGCCAATGGATGACCCACTGCCACAACATCTACCACGGCGAAGCCGGGATGATGACCGTGCTCGCCTACCGCCCCTGAGCACCAGCAGTCCAGGGAATACACGCCACACCCCACCTGTTGTCATACCCGTACAGGGTATAGCCTGGAGGGGTTCGGACGCAGACAAACGAGGCAGCGACGACGGCTGCCGCCCCGGACCCACATCACGGAGAGCAACGGATATGAGCCACGACCATCACCACGAAGCACCCGCCGGCACCCCCGCCGATGACATCGTCACCTGCCCGGTGATGCCCGGCAGCACCGTCAGCAAGAGCACCGCGGAAGCCCAAGGCCTCTACCGGGACTACGACGGGCAGCGGTACTGGTTCTGCTGCTCCGCCTGCGGCCCCCTCTTCGACGCCGACCCCGCCAAGTACGCCACGGCCGCCTAACCGACCACAGGCCGGGGATACCGGTCACCAGCCCCCACATTCGCGAGACGCAAGGAGCAACATTGTCACCCCAGAAGGTCCTCATCCTGGGAGCCGGCGCCGCCGGCGCGGCCGCGGCGCGCGTTCTTCACGGTTCCGGCACGGTGAGCGTCACCCTCGTCGACCGCACCGGACAGGCCCCGTACAACCGCACCCTGGTCAACAAGGGGGTCGCGATCGGGCTGCTCACCCCGGAACAGGTCGTCACCCCCGGGGTGGAGGTCATAAGTGACACCGCGGTCGAGGTCGACCCACAGGGAAAGACCGTGCGGCTCGCATCCGGCCGGATCGAACCGTACGACGCGCTCCTCCTCGCCACCGGCAGCACCCCCCGCTTGCTGCCGGACACGCTGCCCGGCCTGACCGCCGCCACGGAGGCAGGACGGGTCACCACCCTGCACTCCCTGGAAGACGCGGTCGCCGTCCGCGACCTCCTGGGCACGCTTGGCCGCCCCGCGCAGATCGTCATCTCCGGTGCCGGTCTGGTCGCGGCCGAGACCGCCACGCTGCTCCGCGACCGTGGACATCAGGTCACCCTCCTCGCCCGCGCGACCACCCCCGGGGTCAGCGTGTTCGGCGCCGGCGCCGCGGAGCGCCTCGCCGCCGCGCACCGGGAGCACGTGGACGTCGCGTTCGGCCGCACCCTCACCGCCGTCACTGACACCGGCACACAGCTCGAGCTCGCCTTGGACGACACCACACAGCTGACGGCGGATCTGCTGATCATCGCCCACGGAACCACCCCGACCGGCCCCGCCCCTTGGGAAGACGGGGTCATCGTGGACGGGAAGCTGCGCACCGCCACCCCCGGCGTCTACAGCGCCGGCGGGGTCGCCGCACACTATGACACCACCCTGGGCGCCTGGCGCATCGATCACTGGTCGGACGCGGCCGCGCAGGGTGAACATGCCGCACGCACCATGCTCGCCGACCTCGGCGCCGGCACCCACCCGGGCGACTACCAGCCCCGCGCCCCCTTCACGGCAACCGTGCACGGCATGATGGTCGCCGGTGCCGGGATCACCGGGGGTCACACCTCCGCACGCATCGACACTACCGACCCGCTCCTGGTCGTCCACGAGCATGACGGTGTCCCCGTCGGGGTGCTCGGGCTGGACGCCGTGCCCGCGGTGTTCGGGTGGATGCCGAACCTTCATACTCCTGCCGCGACCGATCCGCAGGACCTCGCCTCCGCGGGAACCGCGACGGCAGACTCACACCAACGCTAGGCACAGGGAAGTGAACCGATGACTGACCCGCACGCACACCACACCGACCACCCCACCGGCAAGGCCGCCACCGCCACCGGGGGAGACACCCGCCACGGCGACCACACCCCCGAGCCGCCCACCCAGCACGACACCCACACCGGCCACGGCACGCAGGCCAGCCACGGGGACCACGCAGGTCACGATGGTGGTGGCCACGGCGGCGGGCACGGTGGGCACGGGGATCACGTCGGCCAGTTCCGGCGACTGTTCTGGATCAACCTGATCATCGCCGTCCCGGTCGTGGCGTTCTCCCCGATGTTCGCGATGATCCTCGGCTACACCGTCCCCGACTGGGCACTGTTCATCGCCCCCGTCCTCGGCACCGTCATGTACGCGTGGGGCGGGTGGCCGTTCCTGACCGGTGCGGTCAGCGAACTCCGCTCCCGCAAACCCGGCATGATGCTGCTGATCGGTCTGGCCATCACGGTCGCGTTCTTCGCGTCCTGGGGCGCCACCCTGGGCCTGCTGCACCACGAGCTGGAGTTCTGGTGGGAGCTGGCGCTGCTGATCGTGATCATGCTGCTCGGTCACTGGATCGAGATGCGCTCCCTCGCCCAGACCAGCTCCGCGCTGGACACCCTCGCGGCGCTGCTCCCGGATGAGGCAGAGCGCGTCGAAGGGGACCAGATCGTCAAGGTCTCACCCGCCGACCTGCAGGTCGGGGACGTGGTGGTGGTCCGCCCCGGCGGCAGCGTCCCCGCCGACGGGAAGATCGTCGACGGCCGCGCCGACATGGACGAGTCCATGGTCACCGGTGAATCCCGCCCCGTCGCCCGCGGCACTGGCGACCCCGTTACCGCGGGCACCGTCGCCACAGACTCCGGCCTTCGCGTGGAGGTCACCGCCACGGGGGATGAGACCACCCTCGCGGGTATTCAGCGGCTGGTCACGGAGGCACAGAACTCGTCCTCTCGGGCGCAGCGGATCGCCGACAAGGCGGCGGCGCTGCTGTTCTGGTTCGCGCTGGGCGCCGCCGCGATCACCGCGGTGGTGTGGACTGTCGTCGGCAATCCCGATGCGGCGGTCGTGCGCACCATCACCGTGCTGGTCATCGCCTGCCCGCACGCGCTGGGCCTGGCGATCCCGCTGGTGGTGTCCATCGCCACTGAGCGCGCCGCCCGTGGCGGGGTGTTGGTGAAGGACCGGCTCGCGCTCGAGAGCATGCGCACCGTCGACACCGTGCTGTTCGACAAGACCGGCACCCTCACCAAGGGCGAGCCCACCGTCTCCGCCGTGGAACCGGTCGGTGACCTGGACGCTGACCAGGTGCTCGCGATCGCCGCGGCGGCCGAGGCCGACAGTGAGCACCCGCTCGCTAGGGCCATCGTTCGCGCCGCGAAGGACAAGAACCTGACCCTGCCGAAGGCGACCGGGTTTTCCTCTTCCCCGGCGGTCGGTGTCACCGCGACCGTCGACGGTGCGGAGATCCGTGTCGGCGGTCCCCGTCTGCTCGAGGACGTCGGTGCCAGCGAGGTCGACACGGCGGACGCGTGGCGTAGCGAGGGCGCGATCATCCTGCACGTGACCCGGGACGGAAAAGTCATCGGCGGGCTCAAGCTCGCCGACGAGATCCGCCCCGAGTCCCGTGAAGCCGTCGATGCCCTGCACAAGCTGGGTGTCCAGGTGGTCATGATCACCGGCGACGCCGAAGCCGTCGCGAACGCCGTCGGCGCCGAGCTGGGCATCGACCGGGTCTTCGCGCACGTGCGCCCGGAGGACAAGTCCAGCAAGGTCGCCGAGCTGCAGAAGGAGGGCCGCAAGGTCGCGATGGTGGGCGACGGCGTCAACGACGCCCCCGCCCTCGCGCAGGCCGACGTCGGCATCGCGATCGGCGCCGGCACCGACGTCGCGATCGCGTCCGCCGGGGTCATCCTCGCGAGCTCCGACCCGCGCAGTGTGCTGTCGGTGATCCAGCTGTCGCGTGCGGCGTACCGGAAGATGAAGCAGAATCTGTGGTGGGCTGCCGGGTACAACCTGATCTCCGTGCCGCTCGCCGCCGGCGTGCTCGCCCCCATCGGGTTCGTCCTGCCGATGTCGATCGGTGCGATCCTGATGTCCCTGTCCACCGTCGTGGTCGCCCTGAACGCGCAGCTGCTGCGCCGCATCGACCTCAGCCCCGAAGCCAGCACCCGCGCAGCGCTGGACAGCTAAACCCGAAGGAACCCGGCCATGACCACACCCGCACCCGACACCGCTCACGCCCCCCACGGGTACATCACCGACAAAGACCGATACCTGAACCGGCTCAAGCGGATCGAAGGTCAAGCGCGGGGCATCTCGAAGATGGTCGATGAAGAGAAGTACTGCATCGACATCCTCACCCAGATCAGCGCTCTGACCAGCGCCCTGCAGGCCGTGGCCGTCGGGCTGCTTGACGACCACCTGAAACACTGCGTGCTCGACGCGGCGCGCATGGAGGGTGACCAGGCGGAGCAGAAGATCAAGGAAGCCAGCGACGCGATCGCCCGTCTGGTCCGGTCCTAACCGGACCAGACGGGCGATCCCACGCTGCTGCGTCCACGTCCCCGGTAAGGGGACACTCGGTGCCTTGGCCGAGCGGTCAGGCAACGGCCTGCAAAGCCGTCTAGACGGGTTCGACTCCCGTAGGCACCTCGCATACGGCCCGTCGCGTGCCCGGCGGGCTATCCGGGCAGAATCGTGATGCCGCTGGTCTCGTCGACGATCACGATGCGGCCCGCGGCGTCCATACCGACCGCCTGCACCCGGCCGTCCACGCGACCTGCCGGCTCCCAGCTCGCGGCACCGGCTCCGGTCACCCAAATCTGCCCATCGGTGCCGACACCGACCACCTGAGTCCGGTCGGCCGCAGCCCCCAACGTGTACAGCAGCGGCGCTTCGGGCCACGCCGCGAAGGACGCACCGCCGTCCGTGCTGATCTGCACACCCTCTTCGGTGGCCGCGATCACCCGTCCGCGACCGTCGACGGCGAGACTGGCCGCTACCAGATCCGCACCGGTAGGTTCCCAGGTCAGCCCGGCGTCGTCGCTGCGGATCACGTCGCTGACGTCCGTGGCGATGGCGTACACCGTGTCATCGGCGCCGGCGGCGAGGGCGTGGAAGTCTTTCTCCCCACCGAACACCACCGACTCCCAACTCACCCCTGCGTCGGTGCTGCGCATCACGCCCAGGTTCGGTGCCCCCCACTCGGCGGGGCTTCCGGGGCCGGGGTGACCGGACGCGATCAGTGTCTGCGAAGTGGCGGTGAGTCCCATCGCGTCGAAGCTGTCCGTGCTGACCCGGCCACCCCACTCCCCGGTGTCGGTGACCTCGTAGATGCCTTCATGCGTTCCCAGGAGAAGCTGGTCAGTGTCCGGGGCGACGACCACCGCGTGGACATGGCTCGGTACCCCGGTGCGCCCGTCCCCAGCCGGCGGCGACGTCGGAGTGTCCGCGCACCCCGCCAGCATCAGGAGGGCGGAAGCAGCGGCGCCCGCCGCCAGTGTCTTCGTATGGACGTGCATACGCGTACCTCCGCGTTCGAAGAGTGGGGGCACCGCGCATGGCAGCGGCGCCCCCACTCGACGGATCGGGCTCAGAGCTGGCCGAGCAGATCCTGCATGGTCTCGATCTCCGCGGACTGTGTATCGACCACGGCTTGCGCGAGCGCCAACGCGTCCGCGTTCTTCCCGTTGGCGAGTTCGGTCTCGGCCATCTCGATCGCCCCCTGGTGGTGGGCGATCATCTGCTCCAGGAACAGGGGTGCCGCCTCGGCCCCGGACGCCGACTCCAGCGCCGCCATGTCCTCGTCAGACATCATCCCGCCGCCGTGCTCCATCTCACCCATGTCCATGTCGTCACTGGACACGCCCCACTCGGCGAGCCATCCCTGCATCGTCTCGATCTCCGGCTGCTGGGCGTCCTTGATCTGCTGAGCCAGATCCAGCACCCGCTGATCAACGTCGCTCTTGGCGAGGATCATGTCGCTCATCTCGACGGCCTGCTCGTGATGCGGGATCATCATCATCGCGAACATCGAATCCGCCATGTTGAAGTCCGCCTCCGCCGATTCCGACGGGGCCGACGACGACCCACCATGATCCATTCCAGGCATGCTGCCTCCGTTGTCCGCGCAGCCGGCCAGGAACAGCACCGCTGCCAGCGGTACGGCCGCGACCGCTGCCAAACGCATCTTCTTGTTCATCATCAGTCCTCTCAAACACTCGTGAAACCCGCGTACGGGCAATGAACCTCACCCCCGCCCCAGAGGGCAGGGACAGTGCGTGTCACGTTCGGCTGATCGACAGCTCCAGGAGTGAGGGAGGCCGGTCCGGGGCCGGCCGGCACCGCGTCACCGGCGGACGCAATGCATGCCGCTCCCACACAGACGACCATGCGGCGCGGGGGACCAGCAGCACGAGGGCGGCTGCCAGCAACGCCAGCACGCACATCATCATCAGAACGTCATGGCCCCCGCTCGGGCTGCACGACGCGCACGCCTCCGCATCCTCATCGCCGGTCGCGGGCGCCGACGAGTGGTGAGGTGCCCCGCCCGGCATCTCGACATTCTCCGAGGTCGTAGGGGCGGTGTGTCCCGAGGAGATCGTGTGCATCCCCATCAACCCGACGATGACCGCTGCAGCGAAGCACACGGCAACCAGCCACCGCACCGGGTGCGGCAGCCGCAGGCGCAACGCGGACAGGCCGATCATCCCGTCCAGCCTACCGTCCGTACCATACCCCCGCACCGTAACCCAAGGGGGTCGCCGGCATCCGGAACAGCGACGTAACGTAACCCCCTCACCGATTCAAAGGAGAAGGCCGTGACCGTCACCGCCCAAATGTTCGACACCCACCCCCGAGCCAACGACATCGCCAACCGAGACGCGCTCCTGGCCTGTATCGACGCGTGCCTCGAGTGCGGCCAGGCTTGTACGACCTGCGCCGACGCCTGTCTCAGCGAGGAGATGGTCGCCGATCTGACCACCTGCATCCGTCTGAACCAGGATTGCGCCGACCTCTGCGACACCACCGCGCGCCTGCTCTCTCGCCACACCGGCACGGACACCACCGTGCTTCGTGCCGCGCTGGAGGCGTTGCGCGCAGCGTGCGCCGCATGCGCCGCCGAGTGCGACACCCACGCGGACATGCACGAGCACTGCCGGGTCTGCGCCGACGCCTGCCGCCGCTGTGAACAGGCCTGCACTAACCTGCTCGCGACGCTCTGACACCCTTCCTCCGCCGACCGCTACCGCGGCGCTGGGGGGCCCGGCTCAGCGGTGGCGGACAAGGGCTGGCTCGTCCTCGGTGAGGTGCGCGGTCTCGATCTGGAAGGTCGAGTGCTGAATCGACACCGGGAAGTGACCGGCCACGCATTCGCGTACCTCGTGCAACACCTCCGCGGCATGCCCGTCGGTGAAGCACTCATCCTCGACCACCACATGCGCGGTCAGGGTGGGCAGGCCAGTGGCGACCGTCGATGCGTGCAGGTCGTGCACGTCGGTGACGTGTTCGAGCTCAAGGATGTGCCGGCGTACCTCGTCCAAGTCGAGCCCGGCAGGGGTGAACTCCATGAGCACCCGGGTGGTGTCGCGCATCAAAATGATCGCGCGCGGCACGATCAGTCCCGCGATCAGGAGCCCTGCAATCGCGTCGGCCTGCTGGAACCCGGTCGTGGCGATCACAATCGCGGCCACGATCACCCCGAGCGAGCCGAGTGCATCGTTGATCACCTCCAGGAACGCTGCCCGCATATTGAAGTTCGCGCCGCGGCTCGAGGAGAGGATCACGATCGCGATCACATTCGCCGCGAGGCCGACGATGCCGAACACGAGCATCTCTCCCGCGGCGACCTCCGGCGGCTCGAACAGGCGTCGGATACCTTCGACGGCGGCGTAAGTGCCCACCACCAGCAGCAGTGCGGCCTGCCCGAGTGCGGCGATCACCTCGATGCGTCGGAATCCCCAGGTCCGCTTCGGATTAGCCGGCCGCAGCATCAGCGTCGCCGCGATCAGCGCGACCAGCAGACCGGACGCGTCGGTGATCGCGTGTGCGGTGTCCGTCAGCAGCGCCAGGCTGCCGGTGACGATGGAACCGATCGCCTGCGCGATCACGATCGTCGCCGTCAGGCCGAACGCGATCCACAGTCGTGCTCGGTGATCCCCGGGCGCTCCTGCCTCGGTAGTCGGTGCACCGTGGTTGTGACCCGCACCCATGTCCCACTCCTTACTTGGTCAGTGACCAATTTCCTTGATCGGTGACCAAGATACTACAGTGTTGGTCACTGACCAAGCTCGGAGGAGAGACCTGTGGCCGACCGACTATCCCGCCGCGACGTCATCCACGCCGCCTTGGCCCTGCTCGATCGCGGCGGGGCGGACGCCATCACCCTCCGTGGGATCGCCCGACATCTCGACGTTCACCTCAACTCGGTGTCGCTGCAGGTGGGGAGCAAAGCGCGCCTCTTCGACCTGATGGCAGACGCCATTCTCGGCGAGCTCTCCTTCGACGACCTCCCACACCCGCCGATCGACCGGGTCAAAGAGATCTTCCGCCGCTACCGCCAGGTCCTTCTGAACCACCGCGACGGCGCACATCTCGTCTCGGGTACGAGGGTCTCCGAAACCAACACCCTGCGGCTAGGGGAGGCGGTGATTGCCGCGCTGCTCGATGCCGGCGTCGACCCCGACCTCGCCGTCACCACCTTCTGGAGCCTCAACTACCTCGTGGTCGGACTCGTCCACGAAGAACAGACCACCCCCGAGGACGGCGCCCACCGCTTCGAGCAGGAACTCGCCGCACATTCGTTCCCCGCACTCACCAGCGTCCGCGATCTCTTCCTCGACGACAACGCCGCCGCACACCTTGAATTCGGCATGGACGCGCTCCTGCACCGCGCCCGCCACCTCGACTGAGCATCATCGTCAGCGGCGAGCCATCCCTCCATATGGAAGAATCTGCGTATGAATGCAGATAACGTGACATGCGGCCGCGACCCCGACAGCCTCTACGTAGAGCTCGCCGTCGAGGTCTTCGCGATGCTCGCTGACGCCACCCGCGTGCGGATCATCCTCGCGCTCGAGGGAGCCGGGGAGTTGTCCGTGAACCACATCGCCGACATCGTCGACAAGTCACCCGCCGCCGTCTCCCAGCATCTCGCCAAGCTGCGCCTGGCCCGTATGGTCACCACCCGACAAGACGGCACCCGCGTGTTCTACGCCCTCGCCGACGAACACGCGCGCCAGCTGGTCACGGACGCGATCTTCCAAGCCGAGCACTCCCTCGGTGGCGCCGCCCCGCACCACCACGCCGGAGCCGACGCCAGCCGCCCTGTGGCGCCATGATCACCGTCTTACGCAACGGCACCTACCGGGCGCTGTTCTTCGCCCAGGTCATCGCCCTTGTCGGCACCGGCCTGCTCACCGTTGCCCTCGGACTGCTCGCGTTCGAGATCGCCGGAGATGCCGCCGGATCGGTGCTCGGCACCGCGTTGACGATCAAGATGGTCGCCTACGTCGGCGTCGCACCCCTGGTTGCAGCGCTCGTGGACAGGCTCCCCAAGAAGGCCGTTCTGGTCGGCGCCGACGCCGTTCGACTCGCGATCGCGTTCACCCTGCCCTTCGTCCAGGACACCTGGCAGATCTACGTGCTCGTGTTCGTGCTGCAGTCCGCGTCCGCGACCTTCACCCCCGCCTTCCAATCACTCATCCCGAGCGTGCTGCCCGACCCCCAGCAGTACACTCGTGCCCTCGCGCTGTCACGCCTCGCCTACGATCTCGACTCGATCCTCAGCCCCGTCATCGCCGCAGCCCTACTTGCCGTGATCAGCTACAACAACCTGTTCGTGGGCACCGCCGTCGGCTTCGCCGCCTCCGCCACCCTCGTCCTCATCGCCCGCCTTCCCGCACACGTACCCGATGCGTCCACCGGCACGTTCTGGGAGCGGCTGCCAACCGGGCTGCGCGTGTTCGCCCGCACGCCCAGCCTCCGCTTCCTGATGGCCGCCAACGTGGTCGTCGCGGCCGGCACCGCTATCGTCCTGGTCAACTCCGTCGTCTACACCAAAGGCGTGTTCGACCTGGATGACACCGCCCTCGCCCTCGCCCTCGGCGCGTATGGGGTCGGTTCCCTGATCATTGCCCTCAACGTCCCGTGGATCGTCGACCGCATCGGTGTCTTGTGCGCCATGAGCATCGGTGCCTGGACGCTTGTTTCGGGTCTGATCGCGGCCATCGCGATGACGATTATCGCCACGACCACGGGAGAGGGCTGGTGGATGCTGCTTGCCACCTGGGCGTTGCTCGGTGCCAGTACCTCGCTGATTAACACCCCTTCGTCACGGCTTCTAGCCGACGCGTCCACCCCCGCTAACCGCAACCTGGTATACACCGCACAATTCGCACTTTCGCACGGCTGCTTTCTGGTTAGCTACCCGATCGCGGGCTGGCTCGGTGTCATTGGACTGCCCATCGCGGCTAGCGCGCTGCTCGGATTCGCCATCGTCGGCGTTACCGCCTTGGCTGTGCTGTACAAACCAGCAGGTACCGTCGTCACCACTCTGTAAACGATGAGCTGCGAGCACATGTTTCTGGCGGGTGTCGTCAGCTCGAACCGCGATGGACAACTCGAGGAGTAGACACACGCGTTGGACGCGGACACTTTAGCCGCGATTCCTCGGTCTCGTCGAGTCGTCGTGGACATCTCTGAGCGGTTCCTACACCCGTTTGTAGGGATCTTTCTGAAATGTCCATTTCGCAGTTGAAATGTCCACGCGATGTCCATATGGACATTTCGGACGCCGGCCGACCGTCGCGATCATGTGGGCGGCGGTTTCACAGCGCCTCAGCTTCTCTGCTGGATCGCGGCTACGCGATGTCTCCCCTTTCACGTCTGAGTGGCCATCGGTCTGATCGGGCCATGAGCAGGATCAGTTTCGCGCGTCGCCCCCGCCCTCTGGTTCCGCGCTGCGGGCGTCATCGTCGTGGCAGGCTTCTTCGCGTCGTTGGTTACCGGTGTCTGCTGCCCCGGCGCCCCCGCCAGCGGAACATCGACGTGCGGAACGTTCGAGCGCTTGACCGCCGGGATCGACAGATCACGTGGCTCTGGCTCGCACGGACGGTCATCGTAGGCGCCATCGCGGCGCTCGAGGTGGGCGTCTTCGGTCGAGTCACCCTTGGCCGACTTCCTTGCGGGCATGGCACTGTTCGGGAGCTCGAGCGGACGCAGGGAGGTCATGAAATTGCCTTTCGCGGATAGCGGAGGCGATGAACGCTGCGTTCACCTATGGTTGGGGTCGTGGTCGCATTGCGCCCATACGATGTGCGGCGAACCCGAAAGGTGATCACCGGCTACATGAACTCGCCCCTCAACGAGCCGCCGCTCGGCGGAACCATCGACCACATCCTCTCGATCCTGCCGTCGCTCGTACCGAGCGCGCAGCGCGTCGCCCGCATCTGCGCCGAGCGACCCCACGACGTGGTCGACATGTCGGGCGCCGACCTCGCCGAAGCCGCCAACACGTCGCCGGCCACCGTCAGCCGCACCGCCCAGGCGCTGGGGCTGCGCAGCTTTCAGCACCTGCGCATGCTGCTCGTGCGTGACCTCGCCGCCGACGCCACCGCCGCGCCCGACGCACCCGCCGGCACCGAGGGCTTTCTGCGGTGGCTGGCCGAGGGGCGGGTGGGATGCTGCAGACCGCGCTCGCCTCGATCGACCCGGTCGCGTTCGACGCCGCTGCCGACGCCATCGCCCGCGCGCCGCGCCTGCTGATCTCGGGCACCGGCGCCTCGCACGCCGCCGCCCAGGCGTCGGCCGTCGCGTTCGCCGTCAACGGCCGGCCCTGCGAAGCGCCCGCTGACGGCGTGGTCGCCCACCTCACCGCCCGCGTGCTCGCCCCCGGTGATGTGTGCCTCATCGTCAGCTCGAGTGGCGCCAACTCGGTGACCCTCGCGGTTGCGGACGCCGCCGTCGACGCCGGCGCCACCGTGATCGGGGTCACGAGCTTCGCCCGTACCCCGCTCACCACCCGCGCCGACCACCTGCTCGTCGCCGGTGCGCGCTTCCAGGCGTGGGATCAAGGCATTCTCGGCAGCGGGCTCGTACAGCTGCTCGTGCTCAACGCCCTGCAGATCGCCGTCGCCGACCGCATGAGCGACGCCGCCGACCGCGCGCGCCTCGCGGTGCGCGAAGAGGTGCTCGACATCGTCGCCGACGACGGCTCCGACGCCGAGGCATCCGACGTGCCAGACGTTATCGACCACGGCGATGGGCGTTGACACTCCGTTTGCAGGAAATTCACTTTCCTCGATTGCAATAGCTCTGCAAGCGGATTTCGCGGGAAGGCCCCGGTTCGTCAGGTCGCTTGCAGAAGGCGACTCATGGGAACGATCCAGCTCTCTGGTGTCGGTCGCTCCTTCAAGAGCACCGCCGCCGTCAGTGATATCGACCTGATCATCGAAGACGCCGCCGCGCAGATCACCGAGTCCACCGGTGCCCCCTCGATGAGCGCGTCGTGCGTGATCACCGGCGGCAGCTGGTGCATGCAGGGCCTCTTCCTCTCGAACGGCGCCCAGGTGCTGAGCGATGACCGCACGACGATCGAGTTCGGCTCGGACGCCGCGATCGATACGGTCGCGACCTTCACCGAGATGTACGAGGACGGCGTGCTCACCAACGAGGACTTCACCAGCCAGTACGAGGCGTTCGCGCAGGGGAAGACCGCGATCCACGTCAACAGCTCGGCCCTGCAGGGCGCGTTCATGATGGGCGCCGAGGCCGGTGGCTGGACCCTCGACGCTCACACCCTGCCCGCGTTCGGAGACCAGGCGGTCGTGCCCACCAACTCGGGCTCGTTCCTCGCGATGTTCGCCACCGACCCCGCCAAGCAGGCCGCCGCGTGGGAGCTCATGCAGTTCATGACCAGCCCCCGCGCCTACGAGATCATCTCGACCCAGATCGGGTACCTACCGCTGCGCAGCAGCATGGCCGACGAGGGCGGACCGCTCTATGACTGGGTCGAAGCCAACCCGCTCGTGAAGCCCAACCTCGAGCAGCTCGACGCGCTCGAGCCGTGGGTGTCGTACCCCGGCGACAGCTACGCCCAGGTCGACCAGGTGCTCGCCACCGCCATCGAAGACGCGGTCTTCTACGGCGCCGACCCGGCCGCCACTATGACCGAGGCCGCCGAGCGCGCGCAGGGGCTGATCGAATGACCATCGACCTCGACCTGACGCCTTCGGCGACGGATGCCGCGGCCGCTTCGTCGCCGGATGCCGCGACCGCGGCGCCTCGTGAGCGTCGCCACGCCGTGGCCGGCCTCTACAACCTGCGCGACACCGGCGGCTACCGTGCAGCCGGCGGCACCAGCCGGTGGGGCAAGCTGCTGCGGTCAGATGCTCTGCACCGCATCGACGCGACCGGTCGCGACCGGCTGGCCGAGATCGGCGTCGCCCACATCATCGACCTGCGCGGCGGCGACGAGCGCGCCACAGCGCCGAGCGCGGTCGACGGGCTCGAGGTCACCGTGCACCACCTGCCCGTGTTCGACGACGCCGACCCGGCCGCGCAGGCCACCACGCACGTCGGACTCGTGCCCGTCTACGACCACATCGTCGACGAGCGCGGGGCGCAGCTGGTCGACGCGATCCGGGTGATCATCGCGGCTGACGACGACGACGCGGTGCTCGTGCACTGCACCGCCGGCAAAGACCGCACCGGTCTCGTCGTGGCCTTCGCGCTCGCCGCCGCCGGGGTCGACCGCGACGACGTCGTGGCCGACTACGCCGCCACCGCCGAGAACCTGCGCGGCGAGTGGTCAGACGCGATGACCGCCGTCTTCGAACAGCGCGGCATCGAACTGACCGCGGGAATGGTCGAACTCATCACCGAGAGCCCCGCCGAGGTGCTCGAGGCGCTGCTCGAGCGCATCGACCGCGAGCACGGGTCGATCAGCGCCTACCTCCTCGCCCACGGACTCACCCCCACCGAGCTCGAGCGTCTCACCGCCGTGATCATCGACCCCGCCGCCACCGCGGTCTGATCGGAAGGAACACACACCATGTCGCACATCGCGAGCCAGCATCCCGCTCCCGAGCACTTCATCCTGCATGTCTCTGACACCCACTTCGTGGGCGACGGCGACCTGCTGCACGAGCGCATCGACAGTGACAAGAACCTCGCAGAGCTGTTCGACGGCTTCACCAAGGCCAACGCCCGCCCCGAAGCGATCGTGTTCACCGGCGACCTCGCCGACACCGGCCGCCCCGACGCCTACGAGCGCCTGCGGGCCATCGTCGAGCCCGCCGCCGAGAAGCTCGGTGCCCAGGTGATCTGGGTGATGGGCAATCACGACGAGCGCGTCGCGTTCCGCCGCGGCCTGCTCGACGAGGAGGCCGACCAGTCCGAGCCCGTCGACCGCGTCTACGACGTCAACGGTCTGCGCATCATCGCGCTCGACTCGACGGTGCCCGGGCAGCACCACGGCGAGATCAGCGACGAGCAGTTGGCGTGGCTGCGCCGCGAGCTCGAAGTCCCCGCGCCCGACGGCACCCTCATCGCGCTGCACCACCCGCCCGTGCCGAGCCCGATCGGGCTCATCGCCCTGGTCGAGCTGCGCGACCAGGAGCGCCTCGCCGAGGTCATCCGGGGCACCGACGTGCGCGGCATCCTGGGCGGTCACCTGCACTACTCGACCACCAGCACGTTCGCGGGCGTGCCCGTGTCGGTCGCGTCGGCGACCTGCTACACGCAGGACCTCGCCGTCGCCTACCCCGGTGCCCGCGGCCAGGACGGCGGCCAGTCCTACAACCTCGTGCACGTCTACGGCGACCGGGTGCTGCACTCCGTCGTGCCGATCGGGCAGTTCCCGACCGTCTACGAGATGACTCCCGAGATGCTCGAGGCGTTCATGAACATGACCCCCGACGAGCAGCTCGCCGCC
>NZ_DEPK01000154.1:4234-5172 GCF_002358725.1 Microbacterium sp. UBA3394 | reverse complement strand
CGACGAGCAGCTCGCCGCCGTCAACGCGTCGGCGGGAGAGTAGTCAGCCCGTGAACAATAATGTCTCGTATCTACATCTCCTCGAACGGAGCAGTTCATGACGGATTCCACGCTCGGCGCAGTCTCTGCGACCGCGATCACGAACACCAGGGTCTTCGACGGACACAGTCTGAGCGCCCCCACGACGGTCGTCGTCCAGCCCGACGGGCGCATCGGTGACGTATCAGCGGATGCGGTCGTCGTCGGTGCCGCTGTCGTCAACGCGGAAGGTACGGTGCTCCTTCCTGGCCTGATCGACTGTCACATGCACCTGAAGGGGCGCGAGTCCCTCGAGACGCTCGCCACGTACGGTGTCACCACCGGCCTGGACATGGCGACATGGCCCGCATCACAGTTCCAGTCGTTGCGGGGACTGAGGGGAGTCGCTGACTTCCGCACCGCCGGCATGGCGGCGACATCTCAGGGCAGCACGCACAGCCGCATTCCGACCTATCCGGACGTCGCGCTGGTCGATTCCCCCGACAAGGCGGAGCGGTTCGTCGAGGTGCAGGTGGCAGACGGGGTGGATTACATCAAGATCATCGCCGATCTGCCCGGTCCCACCCAGGACGTGCTCGATGCACTCGTGGCTGCTGCGCACGCGCGGGGGCTCAAGGTCATCGCGCACGCAGCCCTGTACGAAGCTGTGCGTATGAGCCTCGCTGCGGGGGCCGACATGATCACCCATGCTCCACTCGACCGCGCGCTCGACGATGCGACGGCTGAGACGATGCTCGCCCAGGGCACGGTGTTCATCCCGACCTTGACGATGATGAAAGGCGTCGCCGCGAATCTCACCGCAGCGGGCGTTCCCGGTGTGAGCTATGCACACGCCCACGAGAGCACGCGCGCGATGCATGCCGCGGGCGTTCCGGTCCTGGCCGGCACCGACGCCTACA
>NZ_DEPK01000154.1:0-3887 GCF_002358725.1 Microbacterium sp. UBA3394 | reverse complement strand
GCCGCCATACGGCGAGAGCATGCACGACGAAGACGCCTACATCGGGCTCCTCGAACGGGCAATGCCGCCATACGGCGAGAGCATGCACGACGAACTCGCTCTGCTCGTGGACGCCGGCCTGTCAACAGCCGAAGCGCTGCGCGCTGCCACCTCGACGGCCGCGCACGCGTTCTCACTCGACGATCGGGGGGCGATCACCCCCGGATTGCGAGCCGACCTCGTGCTGGTGGACGGCGATCCGCTCACCGACATCGCTGCCGCGCGTCGCGTTCTGCGTGTGTGGTGCGGCGGCATCGAGGTGTGAGGGCGTCCTCTCGACCGCGGTGTCACTCCACGGCGGTGTTCGCGCCGTGGTGCCACGCGAGCACCCGGTTCTCGACGACGATGAGCAGCAGGTTGAACACGTACCCGAAGATCCCGATGAGCACGATGCCCGACCACATGTCCGTGATCGCGAACGACCTCTGCGACTGAAGAACGAAGACGCCGATCCCGTTGCCTCCCGCCATCATCTCGCTCACGACGACCATGATGAGCGCGAGCGAAAGACTCGTGCGCATTCCGGCAAAGATCTGCGGAGCTGCCGCGGGAAGTGCGACCTGCAACTCGTAGCGGAACCAGTGGATGCCGTACACCCGGGCGGTCTCGCGCAGTCCGGGGTCCATTCCTCTGATTGCAGCTTCGGTATTGAGGAGCACGGGCCAGAGGCAGATGAAGGTGATCAGAATCACCTTCGCGGTGTCGTCGAGGCCCAGCACGATGATGACGAGGGGAATCAACGCGACCGCAGGGATCGCGCGCAGGAACTCGAGCACGGGTGCGAACATCGCCTGGAGGCGGTGCGCCTGACCGAGAACGAACCCCACGACCACGCCGATGACCACAGCGCCGATGAACCCGATCATCATCCTGGAAAGACTCGGCAAGACGTCGCTCGCCATCCGCGCGAAGAGCCAGTTCTCCTGGAAAGCGACTAGGGCGTGTCTCCCAAAGGTTTGGGCTGGTCGCTGGAACGCTCGGTGTGTGTCTCGAACGGAGTTGCTGACTGATGCGCAGTGGGAGCTGATTGCTCCGTTGATGCCGTCCTCGCAGGGGCGTCGTGGTCGGCCGTTCGCCGATCATCGCACCGTGGTGGAGGGCATCATCTATCGCTACCGGACCGGGATCGCGTGGCGGGACTTACCCGGGTGCTTCGGGCCGTGGCAGACGGTGTGGAAGCGGCACCGCCGCTTCAGCGGTGATGGGACGTGGGACAAGATCCACAGCGTCCTGCTGGCCCATGCCGACGCCGCCGGGCTGATCGACTGGGAAGTCTCGGTGGACTCCACGATCAACCGCGCCCATCAGCACGCCACCAACCTGCCCCGGGACACAGGGGGACCTGACGAATTACACGAATCTGCGCATCGAGCCGCCTGATCACGCCATCGGCCGCTCCCGCGGCGGCCTGTCGACGAAGATCCACCACCTGTGCGACGGGAACATGCGGCCGCTGGTGATGCTGCTCGGGCCCGGGCAGGGCGGGGACTCCCCGATGTTCGAGCACGTGATGAACGCCCTGCGGGTACCGCGCCTGGGTGGGGGCCGGCCACGCACCAGGCCCGACCGGGCGCTGGGTGACAAGGCTTACTCTTCCCGGGCCAACCGCAAGCTGTTGCGCCGGCGCGGCATCCAGGCCGTCATCCCCGAACGCGATGATCAGATCGCCAACCGCAAGCGCCGCGGCGCCAAGGGTGGTCGCCCGGTCACCTACGACACCGAGGCCTACAAGCGCCGCAACGTCGTCGAGCGCGGATTCAACATCTTCAAGCAATGGCGCGCCTTGGCCACCCGCTACGACAAACTCGCCCTGACCTATCGCGGCGGCGTCGTCCTACGCGCCATCACCATCTGGCTCAAGGCTTTAAGAGACACGCCCTAGCGCCCGGGTATTGTCGGCACGATGCCGTTGCCGCGTATCCGTTGTTGAAGGGGTGAGTATGTCTGCTGTTGTTGCGCGACTTGACGTGGACCTCACGGATATTGAGTGCATTGTGAAGGTCACGCGGCCACTGGTCGGAGTACCGGACTCCGTGAACTGGACGGAGTTGCCGTCGGGCGTCGCGAAGATCTCCGCTGACGCGACGTTGTACATCTTCGATGACGACGACGAGGGGGAGCCGGAGCGTCGTGTCATCGCGCGCGCTACTGCGTACACCGTCGACCTCGACCGGGTGGGTGACGTCGTTGACGTGTTCGATCAAGTAGGCGGCGAAGCATTCGAGATCACCGAGTCGATTCTCGGTGATGAGAACGTCTTCGAGTGGCTCGACTCCCGCGATCCGCTGGTTGGCGAGCAGGTGTCGCAGCTCGTGATCGTCGAGGGCGTCTTTGTGGAGCCACCGTACCGGGGTCAGCGCCTTGGTCCACGTCTGCTCACGACGCTGGTGGAGACGGTGACCGGCACGGGGAGGGAGACTCTCATCGTTCTCCGCGCGCAACCGGTGCCGTGGGAGCACCTGTCCGAGATCGAGTTTCGGCGCTCCCGAAAGAAGGTCGCTGCGTCGTACGAAAGCGTCGGGTTTGCGCACTTCCGGGACAACATCTATTGGCGTCACAACGCGTTCGTCGGGACCGAGAACCTCGAGGCGTGAGTCACGCCCCCGGGTATTTGGGAACCTTCAGGTCGACCTCCCCGGCCAGGTGGCGAGCGTCGTCGGGCGGGTCCAGTTGCGGCGGGCGGTGCGCTCCGTGGTGAGATCGTGCGGAGCGGCAACGATCCACACGGTCGCTTCCCGCGTCGATCAGATCCGACGAGCCCTCACTGACTATCACCACGATGGCTCACCAACGTCTACGACGAAGACAACCCGGCCGGATCCTCCACCACACCAGGGGACAGGACCATCAATCAAGAAGGGTTTCTCATGCAGTCAGCGCCTCGAGGATGAGACCGCGCACGTGATCAAAGTCGAGGTCGGCCGGAAGCTGGAGCCACGCGTTCTTCTGACCCTTGTAGTGTGTCCCGACGCCGGCGTCAACGAGAGCCGCCGTGCGCATTGGGTCAAGCTTCACCACCACCTGCCCGCCGCTGGTCATGGCGCGCACGGCGCCACTGCTGCTTCCCGAGACGATGAGACTGCCGCGGTGGTTCCGTGACACACCGTCAAGCGCAGTCATCTCGTGAGCGATCGTGTCGAACACTTCATCCCCAGTCATCACGGTTCTCCCTTCATGCGCGGTCGACGACCCCAAAGCGATCCCTACAGGTGGCCCTCAGAAGAAGTGTCCCACTCAGGCTCCTTCACGCGGAAGACCACGGCGCGCAACGCTTCGGGCGCAGAGCTGCGGATCAAGGCCGCCGGGTTACCGGCTCGCAAAACGTTGGAGGACTTCGATTGGGATGCGCAGCGGAGGGCGCTCGCAGACCAGTTCTGACGACCGACAGCAGTTCATCGTCAGCCGGTTCCTACAGATGTCACGCTCCGAGTTGTCCATTTCGCAGGGGAGATGTCTACGCGATGTCCATATGGACCTTTCGGGGCATTGGGGCGAGTCGCTTCGGTGGGATTCGCAAAAAACGTCGAGACGCCGACTGACCGGCGCTCGTAGATTCGAAGCGTGTCCTCAGTCGTCCTTCCACTCACCGCTCAGCGGCATGCGGAACGTGTGAGCCGGGCACTTCACTGGATGGAGGAGCGTCTCGAGGAGCCGGTGACCCTCGCCGAGATCGCGGCGGTCGCTGGTCTTTCGCCGCATCACTTTCACCGCGTCTTCCGTGCGGTCGTGGGTGAGAACCCGAAAGCGCACCTGCGCCGGTTGCGGCTTGAGCGAGCGGTCTACCGACTCAAAGTCAGTACGGACACGGTGCTGCACATCGCGTTGGAATCGGCCGCGTCCGTTTGAGT
>NZ_DEPK01000212.1:0-4760 GCF_002358725.1 Microbacterium sp. UBA3394 | reverse complement strand
CCGTTCAGGCCGAGCACGACGACCTTCGAGCCGCGGTCGATCGCGAGGTCGACGTCGGCGAAGATCTCCAGCGACCCGTACGACTTCGACAGCGCCTTGGCCATCAGCGGTGTCTTGCCGCACGGGGCGGGCTTGGGGAAGCGCAGCTTCGCGACGCGGTCTTCCTGGCGCACCTCGTCGAGACCGGAGAGCATCTTCTCGGCGCGTGCGACCATCTGGTGCGCGGCGGCCGCCTTGCTCGCCTTCGCACCGAAGCGTGCCGCCTGCAGCTGCAGCGCGGTCGCCTTCTTCTCGATGTTGGCCCGCTCCTTCTTGCGCCGTTCCTCGTCGGCGACCCGCTGTCGCAGGTAGTTCTTCCAGTTCATGTTGTACACATCGATGACCTGACGATTGGCATCGAGGTAGAACACGCGATTGACCGTCTCGCCCACGAGCTCCACGTCGTGGCTGATCACGATCAACCCGCCCTTGTAGGACTTCAGGAACTCGCGCAGCCACACCACGCTGTCCGCGTCGAGGTGGTTGGTGGGTTCGTCGAGGATCATCGTCTGGGCGTCCGAGAAGAGGATGCGCGCCAGCTCGATGCGCCGGCGCTGCCCGCCCGACAGCGTCTTCAGCGGCTGGTCCAGGATGCGGTCCGGCAGGGAGAGATTGTGGGCGATCGAGGCCGCCTCGGCCTCCGCGGCATAGCCCCCCAGGGCCTCGAACCGCTCGGTCAGGTTGGCGTACTTCCGCATCGCCCGCTCCGCGACGGCGGAGTCGTCCGAACCCATGGCTTCGGAGGTCTCCCGCATGCCGATCGCGATCGTGCCCAGGCCGCGGGCGTCGAGGATCCGGGTGCGAGCCAGCATCTCCGGATCGCCGGACCGCGGGTCCTGCGGCAGGTAGCCCAGCTCGCCGGAGCGGTCGACGCGCCCGGCAGAAGGCAGCACGTCGCCGGCCAGCACCTTGGTGAGCGTGGTCTTTCCGGCGCCGTTGCGCCCGACGAGCCCGATCTTGTCGCCGTCGGAGACGCGGAAGGAGACCTCCGACATGAGCACGCGGGCGCCCACGCGGATCTCGAGGTCGTGCACGGCAAGCACAGCGATCGTCCGTTTCGTTGGTGACAGGGGACAAGGGAGGCCGACGGCCAGCCTCCTAGTATAAGTCGGGAACGGCCCGGAGACCGCCGGGCACGACCTCCGAAGGAGCGCCATGACCCTCGCTGCCCCCTCCCCCGCCCGTCGACGCGTGCTGGCCGATGTCATCGCACGGCCCGAAGGACGCGCCCGCGCGCTCGCGACCGACGCCGCGCTCATCCTCGCCGGCGTCGCCGTCGTGGCCGTGCTCGCGCAGGTGTCCGTGCCGCTGTGGCCGGTCCCGATCACGGGTCAGACCCTCGCTGTCGTGGTCGTCGGCGCCGCCCTCGGCGCACGGCGGGGCGCGCTCGCCCTTCTCGCCTACCTGGTGATCGGGCTCGCCGGGCTCCCCGTCTTCGCGGACTTCACCGGAACGGTCGCGGCGGTCGCCAAGCCCAGCTTCGGATTCATCCTGGGCTTCATCGGGGCGGCATTCGTCGCGGGCTGGTTCGCCGAGCGCGCGTGGGACCGCAAGCCCTGGCTCGCTTTCGTCGGCTTCGTCGCCGCCAGCGCCGTCCCCTTCGTCGTGGGCATCCCCTACATGGCACTCATCCTGAACGGCGTGATGGGACTGGAACTGTCGGTGTGGCAGCTCCTCCAGGCGGGACTGTTCCCCTTCGTCATCGGCGGCGTGGTGAAAGCGGCGATCGCCGCGGCGGTCATCCCGGGAGCCTGGGCCCTCGTGCGCCGCGTCGACACATCCCGCGACTGATTCGCCTCCCCGCTGCGAGCCGAGGGGTTCGAGAGCACTCCGAATGTCGGGTAAAGTAAGCCTGCCCTAACACCTAGGAGGAATCTTGTTCCGCTCCCCCCGCACACGCATAGCGCTCGCCGCCGTGACCGCCACCGCACTCGGTGTCGCCCTCGCAGGCTGCGCAACAGGTGTCCAAGAGTCCGAGGACGCATCGTCGTCGACGACCGGCGACACCTTCCCCGTGACGATCGAGCACGCTCTCGGCGAGACGGTCATCGAGTCGCAGCCGGAACGGGTCGCCGCGATCGCGTGGAGCAACCAGGACGTCCCCCTGGCCCTCGGAGTCGTTCCCGTGGGGATGGACTCCCAGGTGTGGGCGTGGACCGGCGAAGCCGAGCTCGGCGTCTACGAGTGGACGCAGGATGCGATCGACGAGCTCGGCGGTGAGGAGCCCGTCATCTTCTCCTCATCCGACGGTGTGGACTTCGAAGCCATCGCCGACACCGCCCCCGATGTGATCCTGGCCGCCCAGTCGGGCCTGAGCGAGGAGGACTATTCCACGCTCAGCGAGATCGCCCCTGTGGTCGCGTATCCCGAGATCGCCTGGTTCACGCCGTGGCGAGACACCATCATCCTGAACGCCGAAGCGCTGGGCATGGCCGAGGAAGGCGAACAGCTCGTCGCCGATCTCGAGCAGCAGATCGCCGACGCGACGGCGGAGGCCGACTTCGCCGGGAAGACGGCGGCGTTCTTCTACGCGAGCCCGGCCGACCTCTCCACCGTCTCGCTCTACACCGGCGGTGACTCGCGGACCGCCTTCCTCGACGACCTCGGCTTCGATCTGCCGCAGGTCGCGATCGACGCCGCGGCGGAGGGTTCCTTCTACCAGGACTTCAGCGCGGAGAACGCCGACCAGCTCGCCGACGTCGACATCATCGTCAGCTACGGCGACGGCAGCCTGCTCGAGGCGATGCAGGCCGACCCGCTGTGGAGCACCCTGCCCGCCGTGCAGAACGGCGCCGTCGTGGAGGTCGGAAACGGAGACGCCCTGAGCGCCGCCGTCAGCCCGACCGCACTGTCGATCCCGTGGGTCCTCGACGAGTACGTCGCGATGCTCGAGGACGCCGCCTCGCAGGCTCAGTGACGCTCCTCGCCGCGAACACGCGCCGCGCGCCCGCCTCTCGTGCGAGCGCGCGGCCGCGTGTCGTGGCCCTCGTCATCGGACTCGCTCTCCTCGTCGTCACCGTGATCCTCTCGCTGGCATTCGGTTCCAGGCCGGTCAGCGTCACCGAGGTCGTCGACGGCGTCACCACGTGGCTGCGCGGGCAGACACCCACCGAGATCGGTGCACTCGCGGTGCAGAGCCGCATCCCCCGCACCGCGCTCGCCATGCTCGCTGGTGCGGCGCTGGCCATCTCCGGCGCCCTCATGCAGGCCATCACCCGCAATCCGCTCGCGGACCCCGGCATCCTCGGCGTCAACACCGGCGCCGCGCTGGCCGTCGTCATCGGCATCGCCTTCTTCGGCCTGGCAGACACGTGGGGTTACCTCAGCTTGGCCCTCATCGGCGCCGGCCTCACCGCCGTCTTCGTATACTTCGTCGGATCGGTCGGCGCCGGCGGCACGACGCCCATCAAGCTCGCGCTGGCGGGAGCTGCGACGACCGCCGCCCTCACGTCGCTCGTGTCAGCGATCCTGCTGCCGCGTCAGAACGTGCTCGACGAGTTCCGCTACTGGCAGGTGGGCAATGTCGGACGAGCGGAATGGGAGACCATGGCGCTGGTCGCGCCCGTTCTCGTCTTCGGCGCCATCGTCGCCATCTTCTCCGCCTCGGCTCTGAACGCGCTCGCGATGGGCGACGACGTGGCGACGGGCCTCGGCGTGCACGTCGGGCGCATCCGCATCGTCGCCGCCATCGCGGGGGTCGCCCTCTGCGCCGCCGTCACCGCGGTCGCCGGCCCGATCGGCTTCGTCGGGCTCATGGTCCCGCACGTGGTGCGCCTCGTCTCCGGGCCGGACCAGCGGTGGCTCCTCCCTCTCTCCGCGATCGGCGGCGCCATCCTCCTCGTCGCGGCAGACACGATCGGACGTGTCATCGGCTCCCCCGGCGAGGTCGAGGCGGGCATCATCACCGCATTCGTCGGGGCCCCCGTTCTCATCGTCATCGCTCGCCGCACCCGGATGAGGGCGCTGTGACCGCGACGGCAGAGATCATCGACGGAACCGCCGCCGCGGTCCGCGCCGGCCGTCGGGCACGGACACGTCGCCGCACGGTCGCGGTCGCCGCACTGGTGATCCTTCTGATCGGCCTCAGCATCGCGATGCTCACACTGGGCAACACCGTCTACCCGCTCGGCGATGTGATCGCGGTCATGCTCGGCTACGACGTTCCCGGGGCATCCTTCACCGTGGGGACACTCCGAATACCCCGTACGCTCACCGGTGTCCTCGCGGGCGTCGCGTTCGGCGTCGCCGGCGTGACCTTCCAGACCATGCTGCGCAATCCTCTCGCCAGTCCGGACGTCATCGGGATCACCTCCGGTGCCAGCGCGGCGGCGATCCTCTCACTCATCGTGCTGGGCTGGGGCAGCGGGGCCACCATGACGCTGGCGCTGCTCGCCGGCGTGGGAACGGCCGTCGTCATCTACATCGCTGCTCGTGGTGGCACGTCGACGGGCGGCCGCCTGATCCTCATCGGCATCGGCATCGGCGCCATGCTCGACGCCGTCGTGGCCTACCTCCTCGTCCGCGCCCAGGTCTACGACGTCGCCGTGGCCGCACGGTGGCTCGCGGGCAGCCTCAACGGTGCGCGGATGGAGGACGTGCCGCCGCTGGCCGTCGCGGTGTTCGTCCTGGCGCCGATCGTGCTGATGCTCAGCAGAGATCTGCGTGCCCTGGAACTCGGCGACGCGTCGGCCGCCGCTCTCGGGGTGCGTGTCGACCGCACG
>NZ_DEPK01000127.1:3977-9005 GCF_002358725.1 Microbacterium sp. UBA3394 | reverse complement strand
CCCTGGACGCTCGCCTGAGCGCCCCGACCGAACGGAGCATCCCATGGCCCGCGCCGGCCGCCTCGTCAAGCCCACCTCGCAGGACCTCATCCGCCTCACCGTGCTGCGCACCGCGCGACTTTCGCCGCACTGGGTGCGCGTGACGCTCGGCGGTGCCGAGATCGACCGGTTCACGCCGATGGGCTACGACCAGTGGTTCCGCATCTTCCTGCCGCTCGGCGGCGACGACGGCCTGGAGCGCATCCCCGCCAAGGCCAACAAGCTGTTCGGGTATCTGCGTTACCTGCGGATTCCCGACGGTATGCGCCCGGTCATGCGCAACTACACCGTGCGCGCCTATCGTGCGGCGACCGCGACGGGAGGCGCCGAGATCGACGTCGACTTCGTGCTGCACGGCTCGGCGGCCGACGGCACCGCCGGGCCCGCTTCACGGTGGGCGGAGACCTGCGAGCCGGGCGAGAGCGTGGTGATCATCGACGAGGGCCTCGCCTTCAACCCCGAGCGCGGCACGGAGCGGGTGCTGCTGGCCGCCGACGAGACGGGGCTTCCCGCCGTCGCCGGCGTGTGCGCGTCGCTGCCCGCCCACGCGACCGGGATCGCGCTCATCGAAGTCCCGGGCGAGGACGATGCGCTGTCGTTCCCGCATCCGGCCGGCATCGACGTGCGGTGGATCGTGCGCGAGGGCGACGAGAAGCCGGGCACCCTCGCCCTGTCGGCCCTGCGCATGTTGCGCGAGAGCGACCTCGCCGCGCCGTTCCACGCATACGTCGTCGGCGAGCAGGCGCTGCCGACCGATGCGCGCCGGCATCTGGTCGGTGACCGCGGCCTCGACAAGGACCTCGTGAGCTTCTGCGGATACTGGCGCGTCGGCGCATCCTCACCCACCCCCAAGGCGCAGCTCGCGTCGGCACCGGAGGCGCACGAATGAGCCGCGTCTCGACCGTCTACCTGCTCACCTGCGCGGCCATCGGGGTCGCCGGCGGCGTGCTGCTGTGGGGTGCCGGATGGATCTCGAGCGCCGTCTTCGCCGTGGCGCCCTTCTTCTCGGTGGCCGGCGCCGGGCTGTGGCTGCTGCCGGCGGCGGTCGGCATGCGCCTGCTCGAGCGCCCGGGAACCGCGCTCCTGGTCGGGTTGCTGTCGGGGCTCGTCGCCTTCCCGTTCCTCGGCGCGAGCCTGTGGTGGGCGTTCTTCATCGAGCTGCCGTTCCTCGCGGTGCTCTACCGATCCTGGAAGACGTGGCAGTACTTCGCCGGGGCGGTCGTCGTCGGCATCGTGTACCCGCTGCTGTCCTGGGCGTCGTTCCACCTCGGGTCGCTGGCACCGGGTCTGCAGATCGCGTTCTTCGCCCTGACGATGGCCTCGTGTCTGATCGGCGCGGGCCTGGGGGTCGTGATCGGCGACCGCCTGCGCAAGGCGGGAGTCGCGAAGCTCGCGCGCCGGCGCGGCCTGGCATCACGCGGCATGGGCCGCGGCGCGGGTCCCGCCGGCCAGCACTGAGGCCTCGCGAGCAGGTTCACTCGCCGTCGAGGTAGACGCCCAGCCGATCCTCGTCGAGCACGAACTGCAGGGCGACACCGTCGGGGAACCGTGCGGCGAGCTCCTCCGGGGCGTTCGAATCGAGGGGGACCTCGACGGTCGCCGGGAACACGCCGACGCGGCACCCCGAGTACACCGGCCCCTCGAAGGAGTACGAGCCGCCGTCGGCCTCGTCGTCGGCGGGGATCTGGTCGTCGCGCACGATCATCAGGCACTCGCCGGTCCCGCTGCTCCATCCCATGCCGCTCGCCGTCTCGAACGCCGTCAGTCCGGAGAACTCGAACACCGCCGAACTCGGCCCCGCGCCCATCCAACCGGCGGGCAGTGCGACGTCGGCCGGTTCGAGATCGTCGATCTGCGGGGCTCCGGATGAGACCGGCACCGGAGTGATCGCGACCGCTCCGTAGGTGATCGCGGCCGACGCGCTCCCGGCGATGAGAACGGATGCCGCCCAGATCAGGCGATCCCGGCGCGGCGTTCGCGGTCGCCGCCGATCGCGCCGTGTGCGTGCCCGCTGCTCCGGTTCCGACGCCTCGGAACGCTCGCCCCGGTCATCGGCCGCTTCCGTCGACGGCGGCTCGACGGCGGCCGCGGTCTCCGCGCCGCGGGACACGGCGGCATCCCGCTCAGGCACGGGTTCGGAATCGGGCTCGCGTATCGGCGCGGAACTCGCGTGGAGCTCCTCGAGCTCCTGAAGCCGGGCGAGTGCGACCGGATCATCGTGGATGTCGGCGGCGTGCCCGTAGGCTCGCGCGCGGAGGCGGTGCAGCTCGCCACGGGTATCGCTGTCCATCGCGGGAATCGTCTCATGTTCTGCTCGTCACCCGTCGTCACGGTGACCGGTCGATCAGAAACCTCCGCATGGAGGTTTCTCTGTTATCCTCATCGTCGTCACCGTCGTCGACACCGCCCGGTGACGGAAAGGACGGTCACCGTGGCCCTGCCGCTCGCCTCGATTCAGCTCTACACGCTCGCCGAGCAGTTCTCCGCCGACATGGGAGGCTCGCTCGACCGGTTGGCCGCCCTCGGGCTGCGGAACGTCGAGGCCTTCGACTTCGTGCGCCGACCCGCTGAGGTCCGCGCCGCCCTCGACGCGTCGGGGCTCGCCTCTCCCACCGGTCACGCTCCGCTGCTGTCCGACGAGCTCTGGACGCCGGACGGCTCGATTCCGACTCCCGCACCCGAGGTGGTCTTCGAAGCGGCCGCCACGATCGGCATGAAGACCGTCATCGACCCGTTCGTCGCGGCTGAGCGCTGGCGCACCCGCGACGGCGTCACCGACATCGCCGACCGCCTCAACGCTCTGGCCGACACCGCCGAGGGATTCGGCCTCTCGGTCGGCTACCACAACCACGCACAGGAGTTCGTGGCAGACATCGACGGGCAGAGCGCATACGAGTACTTCGTCGCACAGACCGACCCCCGGGTCGCGCTCGAACTCGATCTGTTCTGGGCCCTCACCGGCGGGCAGGACGTCGTCGCCCTCGTCGACCGCCTCGGCGAGCGCCTCGTCGCGGTGCACGTGAAGGATGGCGTCGTCCCCGCATCCAACCCCTGGGCGCCCGGCGCGCCGGAGTTCGCGTCGTCAAGCCTGGATCAGCGTCACGCGGGCACGGCCGACGTTCCCCTCGCCGACGCGCTGCGCGCCGCGCACGGCCTGGAGTACGCCGTCATCGAGTACGACCACGCACCCGGCGACGTGTTCGACGACATCGCCGCCAGCCTCACGTTCCTCACCGAGGGCGGGTTCGTGCGATGAGCGCGGTCGGCATCGGCATCATCGGGGTCGGCGTCATCAGCGACACCTACCTCGAGAATCTGGGCGCCTTCCCCGACACCGAGGTGCTGATCCTCGGCGACCTGGATCTCGAGCGCGCCCGCGCGCAGGCCGAGAAGTACGGCATCCCGGGCCACGGGAGCGCCGAAGACGTGCTCGCGCATCCCGGCGTGGACCTCGTGGTGAACCTCACGATCCCCGCCGCACACGTCGACATCTCCCGAGCCGCCGTGGCTGCCGGCAAGCATGTCTGGTCCGAGAAGCCGCTGGGGCTGGACCGGGATGCCGCCGCGCTGCTGCTGCAGGAGGCCGAGGCCGCGGGCGTGCGCGTGGGGTCGGCCCCCGACACCCTGCTCGGCCCGGGATTCCAGGCCGCTCGCCGCGCCATCGAGGAGGGCCGGATCGGTCGGCCGCTCTTCGCCCAGACCGCCTTCCAGACGCAGGGCCCCGACCTGTGGCATCCGAACCCGGGCTTCCTGTTCGCCCGCGGCGCGGGCCCGCTGCTCGACATGGGTCCCTACTACTTCTCGGCCCTGGTCAGCCTGTTCGGCTCCGTCGACCGCGTCTCGGCCGTCGGCACGAAGGCCCGTGCGGAGCGCGAGATCCACACCGGACCGCGCGCGGGCGAGCGATTCCCCGTCGAGGTGCCCTCGACGATCCAGGTCGCCACCGCGTTCGCGTCGGGACAGCAGGCCCAGAGCCTGCTGAGCTTCGACTCCGCCCTCGAGCGTCACGGCGTCGTCGAGATCCACGGCACCGAGGGCTCGATCGTCCTTCCCGACCCGAACCGGTTCGAGGGGCGCATCGCGTACGTCAAGCCCCTCGGTGTGCTGCGCGACGGGATGAAGACGGAGCAGGAGTGGATCGACATCCCCCACCCCGATCTCACCGTCGGGCGCGGCCTCGGGGCACTGGACATGGTGCGCGCCATCGCCGCGGGCCGCCCCCACGTGGCCTCGGGAGAGCTCGGCTTGCACGTGCTGGATGTGCTGCTGTCGGCTCAGGAGTCCGCGGAGTCGGGCATGACCGAGGCGGTCTCCAGCTCCGTCGCGCCCGTTCCGCTGCTTCCGGACGACTTCGACCCGTTCGTCGCGACCCTCTGAGCCGACCGCTCAGCCGCCCGGCCCCGACAGGAGCGCGTCGAGCATCGCCAGCGCGCCCTCGTGATCCACGTCGGGGTCGAGGAGCCACTGCACCTGCAGGCCGTCCGATGCGGCGATCACGAGGGCCGCGACGAGGGCGGGATCGACATCGGGGCGGATGACGCCGTCGTCCTGCAGGCGCGACACCCGCAGCGCCATCTCGCGGCGCAGTCGCGCGAATCGGGTGGTGATGAACTCCTGCGGAGCGGGGTGCCCGTCTTCGAGCGCCGCCGCGACCAGCGACGAGTACAGCTGCACGAGGCCGGGAATGCTCCGGTTCTGCTGCGCGGAGCGGCGCATGGTCGCGGCGGGCGTCGACTCCTCGGCGGGCTCCTCGCGCGCGTCGGAGCGGCGTCCCGACTCCACGTACACCGCCACCAGGAGCTCGTCGAGCGAACCGAAGTAGTGGGTCAGGGCGGCGTGCGTGACGCCGACCTCGCTCGCGATCGCGCGCAGGCTCGTGCGCTTGGATCCGCGCTCGGCGAAGACCTCGATCGCGCGGTCGAGGATCTCCTGCCGCCGCGCGATGCCCTTCGCGTAGCTGCCTCGTCCGCCGGGGCGCCCGTCGTCAGA
>NZ_DEPK01000127.1:0-3588 GCF_002358725.1 Microbacterium sp. UBA3394 | reverse complement strand
ACCCGGCCGGGTGGACCCGCAGAAGGTGACTGCGGAGCACGGGTTACTTCTTGCCGGCGAGCTGACGGCCGACGATCTCGCGCATGATCTCGTTCGTGCCGCCGTAGATGCGGTGCACGCGGGCGTCGAGGAAGGCGCGGGCGATGGGGTACTCGGTGATGTAGCCGTAGCCGCCGTGCAGCTGCACGCACGTGTCGAGCACATCCCACTCGCGCTCGGTCGTCCAGAACTTCACCTTCGCCGCCTCTTCGGCCGACAGCTCGCCCTCGCCGTAGGCGCGCATGGCACGGTCGATGTACGCCCACAGTGCGTCCACCGTCGCGGCGATGTCGGCGAGCTGGAAGCGCGTGTTCTGGAAGTCGATGACCCGCTGGCCGAAGGCCTCGCGCTCCTTCGTGTACGCGACCGTCCAATCGAGCGCGGCGCCCGCCGCCGCAGCAGCCGCGACCCCGATCGACAGGCGCTCCAGCGGAAGGTTCATCATCAGCTGCACGAAGCCCTGCCCCTCGCGGCCGCTGATGAGGTTCTCCTCGGGCACGAACACATCCGAGAACGACAGCTCCGCGGTGTCATGACCGTGGAAGCCCATCTTGTGCAGCTTCTTGCCGTGGTCGAACCCCTCGGACGCGGTCTCGATCAGGAGCAGGCTGAACGCGTCGGGACGGTTTCCCTCGCCGGTCTTCACGAATGTGACGACGAGGTCGGCGCTCGCCCCCGACGAGATGAAGGTCTTCGCCCCGTTGACGACGTAGCCGCCGTCGACCTTCTTCGCCGTCGTCGAGATGCCGCGCAGGTCGCTCCCCGCGCCGGGCTCGGTCATCGCGAGCGCGCCGATGATCTCCCCGGTGGCCATGCGGGGCAGGTACTTCTCCTTCTGCTCCTGCGTGCCCATGTGCACCAGGTACGGCACCGCCAGGTCATCCTGGATGCCGAACGCCCCCGCGAGCGACCCCGCCCCGGCGGCGATGACCTCTTCGTTCACGATCGCGCGGAAGCGGTAGTCCTGCAGCATGCCCGCCCCGCCGAACTCCTCCGGCACGGACAGGCCGATCAATCCCGCCTCACCCGCGGCGAGCATCGTCGCGCGGTCGACCTCGCCCTCGGCGTCCCACTTCTCGCGCACATCGTTGGTGACATGGCGCTTGATGAATTCCTTGACGACGTCGCGGAAGGCCTCGTGATCCTCGTCGTAGATGTCGCGTTCCATGCGGATCTCCTCCTCGAGTGGCTGCAGGTGCGGGTCTCCCCGGGCGTCATCCTAGTTCCGACGTCGGCGGCGGGGCGCGAGCGCTGTGAGATCGGGTCCCTCGATCCCCGGCACTCGGTGTCGCTATTTGTCGGATGCCGTCAACTGTCGTAGTCGGGCGCGGCAGGGAGGCCGAAGAAGCTCTCGAGGGTGTGCCAGCCGCCCTCGTGATAGTGCCGGGCGAGGTCGGTTCCGACGTACCGCAGGTGCCAGGGCTCGGGCACATACCCGGTCACGCCCGTGAAGCCTTCCTCGTATCGCACGATGAAGCCGTACTCCCAGGCATGCTCGGCGACCCAGTCGCCCTGAGCCGTGCCGGCCAGATCGTCGAGGCCCCCGCATCCGCCGGCACCGCACGCCACCACGTCGGCGGCGAGCCCCGCTTGGTGCTCACTGTGTCCGGGGCGGGCGCTGATCTCGTCGGCGCCGTCCGTGCCGCGCGCGTTGACGTGCGACGAGTAGGTGTCGACCTGGGTGTCGTAGGAGCGGAAGCCGCTGAGGAGTGCGATCTCGCCCGCTCCATCGGCTGCGGCGTCCGCGACGAGCGCCGACAGGGCGGAAGAGACCGCAGAACGCAGCGCGGTGCCCGGGATGTTGCGCACACCGTCGGGCGCGACGAGGTCGGCGGGACGATAGTCCACCGGGTCGTAGGGCCGGGACTTGTTGACCACGACCCACTCGAACGTCGGGTCGTCGAGGCGCACGCAGGGCGCCGTGCCGGCTGCGACGGCCGAGCGGAACGACTCGGCTCCGCCGGCGGCGGCGACGGCCGCGGCGGTGTCGCGGGCATCGAGGGCCGCGGTGAGGTCGGCGGAGGCGCAGATGTCGTCGCCGGTGACCTCGGGAGCGACGACCGGAGACGGCAGCGATTCCGTCACCGGGGGGAGCGGCTCGCTCTGCGACCCCTGCACCGAGACCTCCAGGTCGCCGTTCGCGACACTGGCCGGTGCGTCTACGAGCGGCGGGGCCGTCACGGCAGCGGTCACCGCGACGGCGGAGCCGAACACGAGGGCGGCCGTGCCCACGACGGCGAAGACGGTCGCGATGCGCCCTGCCCGTCGGCGACGGGCATGTGCCGGAGACGATCCGGCGACGACGCCGGTGCCGTCGCCCGGCGCGCCTGCCCCGGGGCGCGAGGCCACCACTCTCTCGCGCAATGCGCGACGAGTGAGGGGTGCGCCCGGAGATTCGGGCGGGTCGGGGTCCGCCACCTCCTCATTGTCGTTCATCACGTGCACGATCTCGACGTCATGACCCGCGACTCCGCCACCCTTCGATCCTTGCCGTCCGATGGTTGACATTCGTTCGAAGCTTTGTTCCCATGGACACATGCGTTGGCGGGGACAGGAACTCGGAGTGGCCGACACGGCGGCACTGCCGGGTCTGGAGCACCTCGACGGACTCGTGCAGTCCGTCACGACACCCGAGTTCTCGGGCGTCACGTTCCACGAGGTCATGGCGAAGTCCGCGCTGAACCACGTTCCGGGCGGCTCGTCGATGCCCTTCGACTGGACCGTCAACCCGTACCGGGGCTGCAGTCATGCCTGCTCGTACTGCTTCGCCCGCGGAACCCATGAGTATCTCGACCTCGACGCCGGACGCGACTTCGACACCCAGGTGGTCGTCAAGGTGAACGTCGCCGAGGTGCTCCGCCGCGAGCTCGCCCGCGGCAACTGGCACCACGACCCGGTGATGCTGGGCACCAACACCGATCCGTATCAGCGAGCCGAGGGCCGCTATCGCCTCATGCCGGGCATCGTGTCAGCCCTCACGGATTCCGGCACCCCGTTCTCGATCCTCACCAAGGGCACGATGCTGCGGCGCGACCTGCCGATGCTCACGGAAGCCTCTCGTGAGGTGAGAGTGACCCTCGCCATGTCGATCGCCGTGTTCGACGACCATCTCCAGAAGGCGGTGGAGCCGGGAACGCCCACGACCGCTGCCCGACTCGACACCGTGCGCTCCGCGACCGACGCGGGCTTCGATGTGACCGTCTTCCTGATGCCGATCCTGCCGCACCTCACCGACTCCATCGCCGCGCTCGACGACGCGCTGCGGCGCATCAAAGAGGCCGGGGCCGCTCGCGTCGTCTACGGCGCCCTGCATCTGCGTCCGGGCGCGAAGGCGTGGTTCATGTCCTGGCTCGAGCGCGACCACCCGGAGCTGGTGTCATCGTACCTGGGGCTCTATCCGGGGGTGTCCGCGTACGCGCCCAAGGGCTATCGCTCATGGCTCGCCAAGCGCGTGCAGCCGCTGCTGCGCGCACACGGGCTGAACGGCACGGTCGAAGACGACCGGCCGGATCGACGGATGCCGGTGCCCGGCCTGGCCGCATCGCCTCC
>NZ_DEPK01000091.1:3460-9306 GCF_002358725.1 Microbacterium sp. UBA3394 | reverse complement strand
CAACAAGACCAACGAGAAGGCGCGGGAGCGCAACAAGGCCGTCAAGAGCGAGCTGAGGACCGCGGTGCGCCGCACCCGCGACGCCGTCGCATCGGGCGACAAGGCAGCGGCTGAGAAGGCGCTCGGCACGGCGACCAAGAAGCTCGACAAGGCCGTGAGCAAGGGCGTCATCCACCGGAACCAGGCGGCGAACCGCAAGTCGTCGATCGCGAAGCAGGTTGCCTCGCTCTGAGCGAACCCGCTGATTGCCGAAGGCCCGTCCCGATCCGGGGCGGGCCTTCGGCGTGACGGCGACGCGGCGCGCCGGCCTCAATCACCGAACGGCGCCCGGGTCGCGATCACCGTGACCAGTCGTTCGACGGCGAACACGGCGTCACGCGACGCGCCCTTGACCTCGGCATCCGCACGCGCGGCGGCCTGGACGGCGATCTGCAGTGCCGCCTCATCCCACCCTGCGAGGTCTCGGCGCGCCCGGTCGACCTGCCAATCCTTCAGGCCGAGTCTGGCCGCAAGAGCACTCGAGGACTCGCGGACGCCGTAGACGCGGGCCATCGTGCGCAGCTTGGACGCGATCGCAGCCACCAGCGGGACAGGATCCGCACCCGAGGCGATCGCGTGGCGCAGAGAGACCAAAGCCTCACCGTAGCGGCCCGCGATCGCCGTGTCGGCGACGGTGAACGCAGACGTCTCGACGCGGCCGCCGTAATAGCGCTGCACGGTCTGCTCGGTGATGTCGCCGGAGACATCGGCGAGGAGTTGCTGGCAGGCGGCCGCCAGCTCCGTCACATCGTCCGCGAAGGCCGAGGTGAGCGCACGCAGCGCGGCCGGCTGGATGCGACGCCCCGCAGTGGAGAACTCCCCTGCCGCGAAGTCGTAGCGATCCGCGTCGCGCTTGATCGCCGGGCACGCCACTTCGACACCGCCGCCCTGCCCTGCTCGGATGGCGTCGAGAAGCTTCTTGCCCCGGACGCTCGCGCCGGTGTGGCGCAACGTGACGGTGGCGCCCTCCTGCGGATTCTGAAGGTACGCGATCGCCTCCGCCAGGAACGCGTCGGAGCACCTCTCGACGCCGCTGACCCGGACCAGACGCGGCTCCCCGAACAGCGATGGAGACGCCATCGCGAGGAGCGTTCCCGCCTCGTACGCGTCGGCGCGGATGTCGGAGACCTCGAGGCTCGCATCCTCGGCCTTGAGGTAGTCGCGCACGCCGGCGATCGCCCGCTCCGCGCACACGTCCTCCGGGCCGGATACGAGAACGACCGGCGCGGGCTGGGGTGCCCGCCACGACAGCTGCGGAATCGCCGACTTCGGTGCCGCGGACCCTCGTCGGCGTGGAGTCGGGGACATGATCTCAGCCTAGCCGCCGGCACCGACGGCGCCCGCGTGGTCGCGCCACACCCGGAGCACGCCGGCCTCGCGCCATACCGCCACGATCCCGTCGGTGTCGGTGCGTGCGACGACACCGCCGTTGGACTCGATCAGCGCCAGCGCCTCCGCTCGCGGGTGACCGTAATCGTTCTCCCCCACCGTCACCACGCCCAGTCGTGCCGAGACGGCCTCGTAGAGCGCGGCGCTCTGGTCGGCACTGCCGTGATGGGCGACTTTGACGACCTCGAACGGGGAATCCACCAGGGGCAGAAGCTGTCGCTGCGGCTCCTCCGAGAGGTCGCCGAGGAGCAGGATGGACGGGAGCCCGCCGTCGGTGAACGCCACCACGACGCTCGCGTCGTTGCCGGGGGCCACGCCGGCGTCCTCCCGGGGCCAGAGCACCCGCCAGCGCGCGCTCCCGAGCGTGCCGGCATCGTCGGCGGCGACCTCGAGGACACGGGCGCCGGCGTCGCGGAACGAGGTGACGATCGCCGTATCATCCGGTCCGTCGACCGGGCCGTGGATCATCACGCCGGTGCGCTCGGCCACGACGGCGGCTGCGCCGACGTGGTCATGGTCGAAATGGCTCAGCACGACCAGGTCGAGACGATCGACCCCGACGCGGTCCAGACAGATCCGCAGCGCCTCCGGATCAGGGCCGGTGTCGATCAGCGCGACACGGTCGTCCGCACGCACGAGGACGGCATCGCCCTGTCCGACGTCGCACGCCAGCATCTGCCACGACGCGGGGAGGGTGGCGGGCCCGAAAACTCCCGCGAGCGCCGCGGTCCCTCCCGCGACTCCGGCGAGCACCGCGACCGCCCCTCGCGCGATCCCGTGAACGCGACGCCGGGCGGTGCCCCCCGCAGGCAGAGCGACGGCGAGTCCGATCGCGGCCGATACCGCGGTGAGGAGGAGCGCGCCGCCGAGCCCCTCGATCCACGGGAGCTGGTCTCCCGGCAGCGCACTCACCGTCGAGGCGGTCGCGGCGATCCAGGTCGCGGGCACCCAGGCCAGCGCGGCGAGGCCCGAGGCGACGACGGGCAGGATCGGCGCGACCAGACACGCCGCCAGGCCGACCACGGTCACCAGTGGTGCCGCGGGCGCCGCGAGCACGTTGGCCGCGACGCCGTAGAGCGGAACGGAGGGAGTGATGAGGATGAGCAGGGGACCGCACGCGAGCTGAGCGGCCAGCGGCACGGCCAGCACGAGCGCGAGGCCCTGCGGCATGATGCGCGCCAGACCGTTCGCGAGCGGTCTGGCGAACAGCAGCAGCGACCCGGTGGCGGCCGCCGACAGACCGAACCCCAGCGATCCGGAGAGCCACGGGTCCGCGGCCAGGGCGACGGCCAGCGCCGCCGACAGCACGGCTACGCCTTGCGACGTCCGCCCGAGCAGCAGGGCGAGCATCGCGACAGCAGCCATGCCCGCGGCACGGACGACGCTCGGCTCGGGCGTGACCAACACGACGAATCCCACGAGCGCGAGCATGGCGACCACGATGCGCCAGGTCCGTCCGAGGCCCGACGCGGCGGCGGCCGCGAAGGCGAGACCGACGACGAGAGCGCAGTTGGAACCCGACACCGCGGTGAGGTGCGACAAGGACGATTCCTTCATCGCCGCATCCATCTGCTCCGTCACCAGCAGGGTGTCGCCCACGGCCAGTCCGGGCACGAGCGACGCTCCGTCGCTCGGCAATCCATCCACCGCCGCGAGCAGCCCACGCCGCAGATCGCTCGAGATCCGGAGAACTCCGCCGGCAGGTCGCAGCACCTCGACCGCCGTGGCGTGGACCTGTGCGACGGCACGCTCACCGGCCTCGGACACCCGGAAGGAACCCCGTGCTCCGACGACCGCGCCGGCATCCAGCGCGGAGACGTTCTCGATGTCGTCGGGAGCGATCACGATCCGGATGACCGCGGAGACCGCGTGCGCCCCTTCCCCGTCACCGACGGCACTCGCCACGGCATCGAAGGCGAGGTGCTCCGATCCCCACGGTTCGATCTTGCCGGTCACGGTCGCGGTCATCGACACCAGCGCTCCCTGCCGCTCGGCCAGATCGATGACGTGCTCCCGCGGCCCGGCGGCCGACCACACGTTCGCCGCGGCGACACCCGTGGTGAGCGCGACGAGGCCGATCAGCACGCCGGCCCGGCGAAGCCGCACCGCGCGCCGCGAGCGCCATGTCATGACGATCGCGCCCGCCATGACCGTCGCGCTGCCGGCCGTGAGCGCGGGGGCCATCGCCTGGTGGAGCGTCGCGAGGCCCGCAACCACCCAGGTGAGCGCCGCCGCCGGGGCGAGCGTCCACGCTCTGCCCATCACACGACGATCAGATCGCGCATGCCGGCCAGCAGCTTCTCGCCGATCCCCGGCACCGCGAGAAGGTCGTCGACGCTGGTGAACCGACCGTTCTCCTCCCGCCATGCCACGATCCGGCCACCGAGGGTCGGCCCGATGCCGGGGAGCGTCTCGAGCGCGGCCACGTCGGCGGTGTTGAGATCGATCGGACCGGCGCCGCCGCTCGCCGATCCCGTCGCAGGCACGGGCGCCTCCCCCTTCGCGGGCACGTGAAGCTGCTCGCCATCGGCGATCGGCCGAGCGAGATTCACGGCGGCGGAATCGGCGTCTCCGGTGAAACCCCCGGCGGCTGCCACCGCATCCATGACGCGCGCGCCGTCGGCGAGCACGTACAGGCCGGGACCGGCGACCGCGCCCGACACGTGGACATAGAGATCCGCCGCCGGCGCGCCAGGCGTCGTGAGGTCATCGACGGTCACCGTCTCGACAGGTGCCGTGGCACCGCGTACGAGCCCGATGACCACGGTGACGACCAGCCCCGCCAGCACGAGCAGCACCAGTCCGCCGACGCCCCAGCGCCGAGCTGTCGAGGTGTCCGAGGTTCTCGCCACCCGCTCACGCTAGGCGTGCGCGCACACGCGGCGGTGGCGGCCCGACCGCTCGGTGGACAGCGCGCTGCGGCGGCCCGGTGGGGAGGGTCAGTTCGCGCTGAAGCTCACGACCTTCGGTGCGCGGACGATCGCGCGCGCGATGGTCTTGTCGCCGAGGGCGCGGATGACGCGAGCGTCCTCTCGGGCGAGCTTCTCCAGCGCGTCGGGCTCGATGCGCGCCGGCACCTCGAGCGTCGCGCGCACCTTGCCGTTGATCTGAACGACAGCGGTGACGGATTCCTCGACCAGCAGCGTCGGGTCGGCGCTCCGCCAGGGCATGAGGCCGACGAACGGCTCATAGCCGAGCGTCTCCCACATCTCCTCGGCCGTGTGAGGAGCGAACAGGTCCAGGATCATGGCCGTCGCCTCTGCGGCTTCCCTCACGGCGGGGTCCGCCGCACCCGCCCCGGTGTCGATCACCTTCCGGGTCGCGTTCACCAGTTCCATGAGCCGGGCGACGACGACGTTGAACTTCGTTTGCTCGACCAGTGTCGGAGCATCGGCGAGGAGGCGGTGGGTGACGCGGCGCAGGGCCGGGTCGCCGTCCTTCCACACGACGTCCCGCTCGCTGGCCACGTCGTGCGCCACGCGCCATGCGCGGGCCAGGAACTTCTGGGCACCCGTCGTGGAGACGTCGTTCCAGTCCTTATCGTCCTCGACCGGTCCAGCGAAGGCGAGGGCGACCCGCAGCGCGTCAGCGCCGTGCGCGTCGAGTTCGTCCTGGAACACCACGAGATTGCCCTTGCTCTTGGACATCTTCGTGCCGCCGAGGATGATCATCCCCTGGTTGATCAGGCTCGAGAACGGCTCCGTGAAGTCCACCAGCCCCATGTCGTAGAGGACCTTGGTGATGAACCGCGCGTAGAGCAGGTGGAGGATGGCGTGCTCCACGCCTCCGATGTAGAAGTCCACCGGCGCCCACTTCATCGCCTCGGCGGACGAGAACGCCTCGTTCGGGTCGCCCGGCGAGAGGAAGCGCAGGAAGTACCAGGAGCTGTCCACGAAGGTGTCCATGGTGTCGGGGTCGCGCCGCGCCGCCTCGCCCGTGGTGGGATCGACGGTCTGCACCCACTCGGCGGCCGCGCCCAAGGGCGAGGTGCCCTTCGGTGCGAGATCGAGACCCGCCGCGTCCGGGAGGGTGAGCGGCAGCTGATCCTCCGGGACCGGCACGATGCGGCCGTCATCGGTGTGGATCATCGGGATGGGGGTCCCCCAGAAGCGCTGCCGGGAGATGAGCCAGTCGCGCAGCCGGTACGACTTCGACGCCCGGCCGGCCCCCTTCGCCTCGAGCTCCTCGATCATGCGGGTGATCGCGTTGCGCTTGGACAGCCCGTTCAGTGAGCCCGAGTTGACCATGCGGCCTTCACCGGCCAGGGCGACGCCCGTGTGCGCGGGATCGAGATCGTCGAGCGACGGGTCGTCCGCGAAGGGGTCGATGGGGTTGCCGTCTTCGTCGAGATCGATGACCGGGATCGCCCCCGTGATGGGTGCGGTGGTGTCGACGACGACCTTCACCGGCAGGTCGAA
>NZ_DEPK01000091.1:0-3104 GCF_002358725.1 Microbacterium sp. UBA3394 | reverse complement strand
GCGCCGTGGCCGTAGTCGGCCAGCACGTAGTCCGCGGCCCACACCGGAAGGCGCTCGCCGTTGGCGGGGTTGACGGCGTAGCGCTCGAGGAAGACGCCGGTCTTCGGCCGATCGGTGGACTGACGCTCGATCTCGGTCTGACGACCGACCGACTCGACGTAGTCGCTGAAGCGCTGCCGCACGTCGGCCGAGGCTCCGGCAGCCAGCTGAGCCGCCAGCTCGCTCTCCGGTGCGACGACGAAGAAGGTCGCCCCGTGGAGGGTGTCCGGGCGCGTCGAGAAGACGGTGACCTTCCCCGGGTGCCCTTCGATCTCGAAATCGATGTCGGCTCCGACAGATCGCCCGATCCAGTTCCGCTGCATGCGGATGACCTTCTGCGGCCAGCGCCCTTCGAGCTGATTCAGGTCGTCGAGGAGCCGGTCGGCGTAGTCGGTGATCTTGAAGTACCACTGTTCGAGCTTCTTCTTGACCACCACCGCACCGCTGCGCTCGGATGTGCCGTCGGGAAGCACCTGCTCGTTGGCGAGCACGGTCTGATCCACCGGGTCCCAGTTGACGGCGGCATCCTTGCGGTATGCGAGCCCCCGCTCGTGAAGACGCTGGAACAGCCACTGGTTCCACTGGTAGTAGTCCGGGTCGCTCGTGTGGAGGACGCGGTTCCAGTCGAACGAGACGCCGTAGGCACGGAAACCGGCCTTCTGCTGGGCGATGTTGTCGTACGTCCATTCCCGCGGGTCCGCGCCGCGCTTGATCGCGGCGTTCTCGGCGGGCAGGCCGAAGGAGTCCCATCCGATCGGGTTGAGCACGTTGTAGCCGCGGTGACGCCAGAAGCGCGCCACGATGTCCGAGTAGAGGTAGTTCTCCGCGTGACCCATGTGCAGGTCGCCCGACGGGTAGGGGAACATGGCGAGCACGTACTTGCGCGGACGCGTGTCCTCGGGGCCACCCGCCTTGAAGGGGTCGGCCTGTTCCCACCGCTGTTGCCACTTGCGCTCGACGGCGTGGGCATCGAAGCCGCTTCCGTCGTCGGAAGCAGGGCTGTCCAAGGGAGAGTGCTGTGACACAGGAGAACCAATCGCGGAGTACGGGGGCGCGCGGAACGCGTCTTTCAGGTTACCGGAACCTCATCCGGCCGCCGCGCGAGCCCGCGCATCCTGAAGGCCTGCTCCGAGCGACGGGGATTTCACACCTCCTCGCGAGGCGTCCGACGTAGTCTCGATCGGGTGAACGACGTGCTCACCTGGATCCTCGACGCCGTGCAGTCGGTGGATCCGGTGCTGCGAACCGCACTCGCGGGCATCGCGATCATGCTCGAGACGAGCGTGCTGATCGGTCTGATCGTGCCCGGGGACACCATCGTCATCGTCGCCGGAACGGCGGTCTCGAGCATCTGGGAGGGGCTCACGCTCGGGGCCGTCGTCGTCATCGGTGCGCTGGCGGGCGAGAGCATCGGCTTCTGGCTCGGCCGCTACCTCGGGCCCCGCATCCGTCACTCCCGTCTGGGACGGCGCATCGGCGAGGCGAACTGGATGCGGTCGGAGCGCTACCTGCGCCGCCGGGGCGGCCCCGCGATCTTCCTGTCGCGCTTCCTCCCGGTGCTGCACTCGCTGGTGCCGCTGACCGTGGGGATGAGCGGCTACCGATACGGTCGCTTCCTCGCCTGGACCACGCCCGCCTGCATCGTGTGGGCGGCGCTGTACGTCTCGGTGTCGTCCGCCGCGGCCGGCACCTATCGCGAACTCGCCGACCGCCTCCACTACGCCGGCTACCTCTTCGTCGGCGTCATCGTCGTGTTCCTGGTTCTCGTCCTGGTCGCGAAGAAGGTCATCGAACGCGTCGAACGCAAGCACCTCGCGGACGACGGCACCGGCTCGACAGCGGTCCCGGGCGCGCATCGCGTGGAAGACTGAGGGGTATGGCCGCCCCGACCGAGGATCCCGTCCGTCCGAAAGTCCTGTGGCTGGCCCGGTGGGAGCGGCGCTTCCACGCCTGGCGCGAGCGCCGGGCTCGTCAGCGCGGGCAGCGCCCGACGGTGACGCCGTTCCCCGGGTACGGCGGCACCGACTGGGTCCGCGTGCTCGGGCGCGTGCTCATCGTGCCGCCGCGGACTCCTCCGAGCGACGGCGAGTACGGCGGCGTGCGCGGCTGGCGCAGCTTCGTGGCCGTGCCCGTCGGCTTCGCCCAGGTGAGCGTCGACATCGGCGGCGTGACGCACGACGTCGTCGCCGATCGCGGCGGCGTGATCGACACCGTGCTGCCCGCATCCCTCGCCCCGGGGTGGCAGACCTTCATGATGTCGGTCGAGGGCGGCGAGCCCGTCGAGACGCGGGTCTTCGTCGTCGGTCCGGATGTGCGCTTCGGTGTCGTCTCGGACGTCGACGACACCGTCATGGTCACCGCGCTCCCGCGGCCCCTGCTGGCCGCATGGAACTCGTTCGTGGTCGACGAGCATGCTCGGCAGCCGGTCGCCGGCATGGCGGTTCTGCTGGAGACCCTCGTGCGCGATCGACCGGGGATCCCCGTGGTGTACCTGTCGACGGGTGCGTGGAACATCGCACCGACGCTCATGCGATTCCTCCGGCGTCACCTCTACCCGCCCGGGGCGACCCTGCTCACCGACTGGGGACCCACGCACGACCGCTGGTTCCGCAGCGGCCAGCTGCACAAATCGGAGAACCTCCGGCGGCTCGCGGCGGAGTTTCCCGACATCACGTGGCTCCTGATCGGCGACGACGGCCAGCACGACGATGAGATCTACACGCGGTTCGCCAGCGAGCACCCCGGCAACGTCGCCGCGGTCGCCATCCGGCGCCTGTCACCCACCGAGGCCGTTCTCGCCGGCGGCCGCACCGCCGTCAACGACCACACGGCGGCATCTGTCCCGTGGGTCTCCGCATCGCACGGCGCGGGGCTGCTCCGGCGCCTGCGCGAGGCGGGGGTCGTCGACTCGTGAGCGGTGTCGTCGGCCGCGCGTAGGCTGGCGGCATGTGCGGAAGGTTCGTCGTCGCGAATGTCGGATCCGAGCTCGTCGGCGTTCTGCGCGTCGACGTGGAAGGCGACGATCTTCCCGCGCCGTCATTCAACATCGCCCCCACAGACCCTGC
>NZ_DEPK01000124.1:2677-6490 GCF_002358725.1 Microbacterium sp. UBA3394 | reverse complement strand
ATTCATGCGACAGCCTCTGCTCTGCTGGCACCACCACCGAACCCTCGAGACGAGCGGCTGGCAGATCCGGATACGAGATGGCGTTCCCGAGATCAAGGCGCCGTACTGGATCGACCCTGATCAACGCTGGCGACCGGCGACCACCTCACCCACCCGCCTCCGACAACGTCGAAGGCGTAGATAGACAACGTGGCGCGGACCTCAGTCGCTGTGCCGGCGATATCGTCGTGCCGGGCTCGCGGCCGGCGTCGACCACCTGCGAGGAAAATCACAAAAAGGTCTCGAAAAACCCTTCCCCTCGTTACCTTTCCGTTATAGAGTGTGAGCACGGTGATCGTTTTGCTGTGGCGGTCACCGGCATGTGATTGCAGGACACTCTTGGTGCAAGGGACAAGGGCCGGTCGGAAGCCTCTCCGACCGGCCCTTCACCGTGTCGGCACGGCTCCCCCGGGATGCTCTGCGCCGAAGCCCACGAGGATCGAGACCTCCGCGGCCATCGTGCGGACCGCGTCCGAAAGCTCCGCGACGCGAGGGCGCAGCTCATCCGACGCCCCCACGAGGCACGCTGCCGCGACGACCGCTCCGCTGGAATCCCGGATCGGCGCCGTGAACGCGGTCTGACCCGCCTCCTCGAAGGATTCCCGCGCCATCACGCCGTCCCTGCCGAGCAGGTGGACGCGTTGGAAGAACTCGGCCGACTCCCGCGCATCCACCCGTGCGGGAAGAAACGCGCCGATGTCGTCGTCGTCGAACGCGAGCATCAGCGCCGGCCCGCCGTCCGAGCTGAGGATGGGGCACGGTCGCCCGAGCCACGGCGTCATCTCCAAGCCGGGACCGATGTGACGCAACTCCTCCACCAGGGTGACCGACCGCATCCCACGCAGCACCGTGATGAAGGCGCACACGCCGGCGCGATCAGCCGTACGTGCGACGACCAGTGTTCCCTCGGCGACGAGCCTCGAAGCCAGCGCCGCCCGCTGCCACCCGTGGATCGACCACTCGAGGCTCACCAGCCCCTCGCCCTCCTCGATGCGGACCGCCCCGCTGCGTCGGCAGGTCTCCAGCAGACGTAGAGCGCGATCTCGACGGACCCCCGCCGCCCTGGCCAGCTCCGCGAGCGGCCGTGGCCCCGACGACAGCGCCCACAGCATGTCGAGCGTCGCCGCGAGGCTGGGGGCGGGCGGGGATGCCGGTGGGGAACTCATCGCCGCCGGCACCGACGGCGACGCAGTCTGACCTCGCGCGTCGACGACCCGTTCCACCGCGCGTCGCGCCTCGAGAACCGCCTTTCGCGCGACCGCGATGCCCTGTCTCGCCCGGTTCACCGGCAGGCGAACGGCGACAACGGCAAGCGCGTCGCCTCCCGGCGCCAGGATCGGCACGGCGATCTCGACGGACTTGCCGACCGTCATCTCGACGACACGTCCGCCGCCCGACGTCGCCTCGTCCTCAGATCCCGCTCGTGCGATCGCGCTCAGGCGGTCCACGACGAGCTCGCCGACCTCGGCAGGCGAGTGCAGCGTCCAGGGCGAAACGACCGCCCCGATCACCCTCATACCCTCGGGCGCGGGTGCCGCCAAGACCGCCGTCTCGCCCGTGCGATGGGCGATGCGGGTCAGTACGGTGCGGCAGACCCGGGCGTACGGTGACGACGCGCGTCCGGACAGGGCGAGGGCGACCTCGCCGACCTTGTAGGAGCCGTATGCGTCGCCGCGGGCGAGCAGACCCAGCCCGACCAGCTCCGCGCACAGTCGCGACACGCTGCTCAGCGGCATGGCGATCGTCCGTGCGATTTCGCCGGCGGCCAAGGGAAGGGTCGGATCCGCACGACCCGCGACCACCTGGAGAGCCTGCAGGCCTGCGGCAACTCGAGCGGTCATCCCGCCTCCCGACGCAATAACAGCAAACCTCACACCGACGGTTTGCACGTGGCGAGCACTGTAACACAGCCGCGAGACGCACTTCCCATAATGGCCACACTCGCTCGAGACCCCGCCGAACCGCCCTCTCACCAGGGCTGATCGTGGAGCCCACCGCCCGCTCGACCCCCAAGAAACGAGAGCCAAATGGAGAAATTCGACGTCGCCGTCGTCGGTATGGGAGCGCTCGGGAGCGCAACCGCCTACCACCTCGCCCGCAGAGGCGTGAGGACCATCGCGTTCGAGCAGTTCGAGCTCGGGCACGTGCGCGGCGCTTCGCACGACACCTCCCGCATCATCCGCACCTCGTACGGCTCACCCGAGTACGTGCGCCTGGCCCGGTCGTCGTACCGCGACTGGGCGGAACTCGAGGCGACGACGGGTGAGCAGCTCACCGTCATCACGGGCGGGCTCGTCTTCATCCCCTCCGACGGCCCGTTCGCGGCATCCCACTTCGCCGACAGCCTGACCGAGGTCGGCATCCCCTACGAACTCCTCACGCCCACGGAGGTCCGCGAGAGGTGGCCGCAATTCCGCTTGCCCGACGGTGTCGAGACGATCTGGACGCCCGACTCCGGCATCGTCCACGCTGCGCGATCCGTCGCGGCCCTGCAGATGCATGCCCGGGTCGGCGGGGCCGACATCCGCGACCGCACACCGGTGCTCGCGCTCGACCCGACCGGCGACGGCGTGATCGTACGCACGACGAAAGGCGACGTGCTCGCCGACAAGGTCGTCGTCACGGCGGATGCATGGACAAACACGCTCCTCGAGCCCCTCGGCGCCGCGATACCGCTCATCACCATGCAAGAGCAGGTGACGTACTTCAAGCCGGATGATGCCGCACCCTTCGACCGCGACCGCTTCCCCGTCTGGATCTGGGAGGACACCAGCTGCTTCTACGGCTTCCCGACCTACGGCGAGCCGACGATAAAGGCCGCCCGGGATCGCTCCGACAACCTCATGACACCCGACGAGCGCACCTTCGTGCCCTCACCCGAACTCCTCGCGCAGCTGACGGAGTTCATGGGTGCGACGATCCCCGCCAGCGGAGAGCCCCTGCGCACAGTCACGTGCCAGTACGCCATCACCCCAGACCGCAACTTCGTGATCGGTCCCCTGCCCGAGCATCCCGACATCCTCGTCGGGCTCGGTGCGGGGCACGCCTTCAAGTTCACCCCCACGATCGGCCGCATCCTCGCCGAGCTGGCCGTCGACGGCGAGACCGGTGACGACATCTCGACGTTCTCGGTCGCCACCGCCTCGCATCCCGCGGGCGGCGTCGGATTTTAGCGGTCGAGCGACGCGAAGGGAAAGCGCACGGCGGGATCGGTCGAGCCGCCTACGCTGAAGCTTCACACGACCTGTTCTCTCGCCCGACAGGACGAATCGCTCGCCGCCCGGCGCGATCCGCCCATCCGAACGACCCTGCGCTCCGAACTCTCCTCAGAGCGGGTCCTCCCCTATGCCCGCCGCCTCGACCCAGGAGACCACCATGAAGGAGCACTCCACCGCGCCGCTCGTCGACATCGACGATCACCGCAACGTCACCGACCTCTTGGTGCGCCGCGCCGCCGCCGACCCCGACCACGCGGCGTTCGACGTCGCCACCGGGGATCCCGACGCCCCGTGGCGCCAGGTGACCACGGCGGAGTACCTCGGCGAGGTGACCGCCCTGGCCAAGGGCCTCATCCACGCCGGCGTCGAGGCCGAGGACAGCGTCGCGATCATGGCTCCGACGCGATACGAATGGGCCGTCGCCGACCTCGCGGCGTGGTTCGCCGGTGCCGTGGTCGTGCCCGTCTACGACACGTCGTCCCCCGAACAGGTCGAGGCCATCATCGCCGACGCGCAGGTCACCCTCGCGATCGGCGGCGGCGAGCGCCAGGCATCG
>NZ_DEPK01000124.1:0-2290 GCF_002358725.1 Microbacterium sp. UBA3394 | reverse complement strand
CCCGGCACCAACGACCTCATCGCGCTCGCTGCCGGCGGCGCCGATGTCGCGGACGACCTGCTCGAGCTGCGCCGCACCCAGGCCGACCTGGATTCACCGGCGACGATGGTCTACACGTCCGGCACGACCGGGGAGCCCAAGGGCGCGATCCTCACCCACCGCAACTTCGTCGGCCAGGTGCGCAACGTCGCCGCCGCGTACCGCGAGGTGGTTCGCGCGGACGGGAACACCGTCATCTTCCTCCCGCTCGCTCACGTGCTGGCACGCGGGCTGCAGCTGATCTGCCTCGCCGGCGGGATGCGCATCGCCCACGTCTCCGACCCCACCGAGGTCGTCGACAGCCTCGGCGTGCTGCGCCCCACCTTTCTCGTGGTCGTGCCGCGAGTGCTCGAGCGCATCCGGAACGCCGCGGCGGAGAAGGCCGACGGGGCGCGCCTCGGGGCACTGTGGCGCGCCGCGGTGCGCACCGCCGTCTCGTGGGCCGATCACCTCGAGGCGGGCACCCGCCCCGACGCGGTGCTCCACGCGCGTCGCGCCGTCTTCGACGCCCTGTTCTTCCGACGGCTGCGGGCCCGGATGGGCGGCCGCCTCGACTACATCCTCTCCGGTGGCGGCGCGCTCGATCCCGATCTCTCGCGCCTGTTCCGCGGTATCGGCGTGCCCGTCATCGAGGGCTACGGCCTCACCGAGACGACCGCTCCCCTGACCGGGAACCTGCCCGACGACATCCGCTCCGGAACCGTCGGCTACCCGCTCCCCGGCTCGACCGTTCGCATCAGCGAGCACGGCGAGATCCTCGCTCGCGGGGTCGGCATCTTTTCGGGTTATCGCGACCCGGCCCACACCGCCGAAGCATTCGTCGACGGTTTCTTCCGCACCGGCGACCTCGGCCGTCTCGACGACGACGGCCGCGTGGTGCTCGAGGGACGCCTGAAGGACGTCATCGTCACCAGCAACGGAAAGACGGTCGTGCCGCAGCCGTGGGAGACGCGCGTCGAGGCTGATCCGCTCGTCGCGCACGCGGTCATGGTGGGCGAAGGCCGCTCGTACCTGTCGGCGCTGCTCGTGCTCGACCGCGCCGCGACCGAGGCGTGGGCGGACGCGCAGGGAATCCGCCTCGACGCCGTTTCCGGCGAAGGGGTCACGCCGATCTCCGAGCCCGGATTGGTCGCTCACCTGCAACGCAGCGTCGACGCCGCCAATGCCCGCGTCTCGCACAGCGAGGGCGTGCGCCGATTCGCCCTCGTCTTCACCGACCTCGACGACACCCGCCTGGTCACCCCGACCATGAAGATCAAGCGACGCGCCCTGCTCGAGCGCAGCGGCAACGCCGTCGACGACCTCTACCGCTGACCCCTCGAGAGGACCCCCATGACTTCCGCCACACGCGCGTCGCTCGTCGCGATCGTCGTCGCCCTCGCCCTCGGTGGCCTGGTGGCCTGGGCAGGCAGCCAGGGCACCGCGCTCGTCGCCGGCATCCCGCTGTTCGCCCTCGCCGTCGCAGCCGCCTTCGCCGTGCAGGTGATCGTGTGGATCCCGTCGCAGCTTGCCCGTACGGAGAAGTTCTTCGACATCACCGGCAGCCTGACGTTCATCGGCGTCTCGGTCGCCGTGCTCCTGCTTGCGCCGGCCGCGGATGCGCGCGGGTGGGTGCTCGCCGCGATGATCGTGCTGTGGGCGGTGCGCCTCGGTGCGTTCCTGTTCGTGCGCGTGCACCGCAGCGGCGGCGACGACAGGTTCGACGACCTCAAGACCAATCCGGTGCGGTTCCTTCGGGTGTGGGTGCTGCAGGGCGCCTGGGTCTCGCTCACGGCCTCGGCAGCGTGGATCGCGATGAGCAGTGAGACCCGGGCTCCGATCGGCTGGCTGGCCGTCGTGGGCATCGCCGTGTGGGTGCTCGGCATGGTCGTCGAGATCACCGCCGATGCTCAGAAGACCGCCTTCAAGGCCGACCCGGCCAACGAGGGGCGGTTCATCCGCAGCGGACTGTGGTCGCGCTCACGTCACCCCAACTACTTCGGCGAGATCGTGATCTGGCTGGGTGTCTTCCTGGTCGCCGCGCCCGTTCTCACGGGATGGCAGTGGGTCGCGCTGATCTCGCCGCTGTTCGTGATCCTGCTCCTCACCCGCGTCAGCGGCATCCCGCTGCTCGAGCAGAAGGCCGACCGCGCCTGGGGCGGTCAGGACGACTACGAGGCCTACAAGAAGCGCACGCCGACCCTCATCCCGCGCCTGAGCTCGCCCGCCTGAAACGACACGCCGAAACGGGCTTCCGCAGCGTTACCTTTTC
>NZ_DEPK01000058.1:0-5584 GCF_002358725.1 Microbacterium sp. UBA3394 | reverse complement strand
AGATCGCCCACCCCCGCCGCTGACCGTCACCCGCGTCGCGGACGCCCACCGCTGGCCGTCACCCCGCGTCGCCGACTCCCCGCACCGCGGACGCCCACCGCTGGCCCCCCTGCCGCGTCGCGGCCACCGCGCGGCGGCCGAACCGGTCGCGCCTGTGCCCGCCACGCCGTGAACAACGCAGGAGATATCCGCGTCGCGGGAGCCTGGGGCCCGGATCTGGGGTAACCGCGCCCGAATCTCCTGTGTTGTTGACCGGTGGTCGGCGATGCGCGTCACGCGGGTGGTCTTCACGGCGGACCGGCGCGACGCCAGACCAGCGTCGGAGCCACCGCGGCGCGGTGTGAACAACGCAGGAGATATGCGCGTCGCGGGAGCCTAGGGGCCCGAATCTAGGGCAGCCGCGCCCGAATCTCCTGTGTTGTTGACCGGTGGCGGTGTTGTTGACCGGTGGCGGTGCGGCCGCGCGCGGCGGTGCCGCACGGGCGGAGACGCCGCGCACAGAGAAGAGGCGGGGAGCGGCGTTTCCGCCAGCTCCCCGCCTGGGCGGACGATTACCCGAAAACCGTCCGCAGGGGCCGACCCGACGAGTCCGCGAAGCGGAGGTGGGCCAGCCGAACGCCGCAGCGTTCCAACTCCTCCAGTATGCGACGCGCGCAACACGCCGTCTGTAGGTATTTCGGGGGACACGCCGGCGGGCGCCGTGCCCACCCCACGCGAACGGCCGGAGCCGTCAGCAGCCGTGTTGCCAGCCGCCCTGGCGCCACCCGAGGTCGCGGCGCAGCGGCGTGCGCAGGCCGCGCTGCGTCAGTTCCCACGCGGACCGCTGCGGCGTCGGGTCGGCCGTGGCGTCTTCGACCTCGGTGCGGTACGCCTCTGACAGCACGGCGATGAGGGCGGCGAGTTCGTCGTCGGTCGGGTTGCCGCGGCGCACGTCGATCATGACGCGGGGCTCGGCGTCGCTGTCGGTCACAGCGGGATGTTCCCGTGCTTCTTCGGCGGCAGGCTCGCGCGCTTGCCGCGCAGCGCGCGAAGCGCCTTCGCGATCGACACGCGCGTCTGCGCGGGCTCGATGATCCCGTCGAGCTCGCCGCGCTCGGCGGCGAGGAAGGGCGACGCGACGTTGTAGGTGTACTCGGTGGCGAGCTTGGTGCGCACCGCGGCGACGTCTTCGCCCGCTTCGGCCGCGCGTTTGATCTCACCGCGGTAGAGGATGTTCACCGCACCCTGGCCGCCCATGACCGCGATCTCCGCGGTCGGCCAAGCGAGGTTCACGTCGGCGCCCAGCTGCTTGGAGCCCATCACGATGTAGGCGCCGCCGTAGGCCTTGCGGAGGATGACGGTCACCAGCGGCACGGTCGCCTCGGCGTAGGCGTAGAGGAGCTTCGCGCCGCGACGGATGACGCCGGTCCACTCCTGGTCTGTGCCGGGGAGGTATCCGGGCACGTCGACGAGCGTGACGATCGGGATCGAGAAGGCGTCGCAGAACCGCACGAAGCGGCTGGCCTTCTCCCCGGCGTCGATGTTGAGGGTGCCGGCCATCTGCGACGGCTGATTGGCGATGATGCCCACCGAGCGGCCCTCGATGCGTCCGAACCCGATGACGATGTTCGGCGCGAACAGCGGCTGCACTTCGAGGAACTCGCCGTGATCGAGGAGTCCTTCGATGACGGTGTGGATGTCGTAGGGCTGGTTGGGGGAGTCGGGGATGACGGCGTTGAGTGCGCGGTCGGCGTCGGTCGTCTCGAACTCGAACTCCGTCTCGTAGACCGGCAGCTCCGCCATGTTGTTGTCGGGGAGGTAGCCGAGCATGGTGCGCACGTAGTCGATCGCGTCGTCCTCGTCGTCGGCGAGATAGTGCGCGACGCCGGAGCGGGTGTTGTGCGTGTGCGCGCCCCCGAGCTCCTCCATGCCCACGTCTTCGCCGGTGACGGTCTTGATCACGTCGGGGCCGGTGACGAACATCTGGCTGGTCTTGTCGACCATCACGACGAAGTCGGTGAGGGCGGGGGAGTAGACGGCGCCGCCGGCGGCCGGCCCCATGATGATCGAGATCTGCGGGATGACGCCCGACGCGCGGGTGTTGAGGCGGAAGATCTCGCCGTACTTCCCGAGCGCGACCACGCCCTCCTGGATGCGGGCGCCGCCGGAGTCGAGGACGCCGATGATCGGGATGCCGCTGCGCAGCGCGAGCTCCATGACCTTGATGATCTTCTCGCCGGCCACCTCGCCGAGCGATCCGCCGAAGGTCGAGAAGTCCTGCGCGTAGACAGCGACGGCGCGCCCGTGGATCGTGCCGGTGCCGGTGACGACCGAGTCACCGTAAGGGCGGGCGCGGTCCATCCCGAAAGCGGTGGTGCGGTGTCGCACGTACTCGTCGATCTCCACGAACGAGCCGGTGTCGAGGAGCAGTTCGATGCGTTCGCGAGCGGTGAGCTTGCCCTTGGCGTGCTGCTTGTCGTGGGCGGTCTTCTCCGCGTCGACGACCGCCTCCTGATACCGCGCGCGCAGGTCGGCGATCTTTCCGGCGGTGGTCGAGAGGTCGATGTCGTCGGTCACGGATTCCACCCTATCGGCGCGGGCCTGCGATCCCTTGGAGGGTCTGCACAACCGATCCGCGCTGCCTTGGTGCGGGTCCACACCGCGGATGCGGGACCGTAGCGGATGCGCCGTGCCGCCGGAAGGGCGCGGCGCCGACCGGAGCCACGGCGTACCGTGGGCGACATGACGATTCCCGCCGCTGGATACCCTCGTGCCGCTGCCCGCAGTCCTCGCGTGCAGCTGACGGAGTCGACCGACTCCACCAACGCGGACGTGATCGAGGGGGTGCGCGACGCGCCGGGCCTGTGGCCGCATCTGTCGGTGCTGGTGACGACCGACCAGCGGGCGGGTCGTGGCCGCCTCGACCGCTCCTGGGTCGCCCCGCCCGGAACCGCGCTGGCCGTGTCCACCCTCGTGCGGGTGCCCGATCTTCCGGTGTCGGCACGTGGATGGATCCCGCTCGCGGCCGGCGCCGCGCTCGTGCGGGCGGTGCGCGGGCAGCTGGGCTCGTCGGGGCACGAGGCGGTGCTGAAGTGGCCGAACGACGTGCTGCTCGACGGAGCGAAGCTGTGTGGCGTCCTCGCAGAGGTTGTGCCCAGCCATCCCGACTGCGTCGTGATCGGCACCGGCATCAACACGCGCATGTCGCAGGCCGAGCTGCCGGTCCAAACCGCGACGTCGTTCCTGGCCGCCGGTATCGACGTCGACGACGATCGCCTCATCGCCGACTATCTCGACGCCCTGGACCGCTACCTCGCTGACCTCGCCGCCACGGGCGGTGACGCAGCGGTCGCCGGGCTCCACGCCGACGTGGCGAAGAACTGCGCGACCGTCGGCAAGGGCGTGACGGTGTCGCTTCCGGACGGCACCTCGCTCGAGGGCGAGGCGACCGGCATCGACGCCGACGGCCGGCTCGTCGTCGACTCCGGCGGCGACCCGATCGCGGTCTCGGCCGGCGACGTGGTGCACGTGCGCTGAGGCTGGGCGCGGCATCCGCTCGATGTCGGCCGCTCCCGGCATGATGGGGGCATGACACAGCCGATCGGAACGGGCGCGCGGCCGCTCGCTCCCGCGCCCGGGGCGCCGACCCCGGAGCTGCGCATCGCGCGGGTGCGTCCGCACGCGCGACGGCTGTTCTGGTCGGTGCTGGTCCTGCTGGCGGTCGCCGGCGCGGTCGGCTTCTTCTACGGCAACCTTCCCGCGCCGTTCGAGAACTGGATGCTGCTGACGGCCGCGGCGGTTGTGGTGTTCCTCCTCGTGCTGCTGCCCTTCCTCGCCTGGTGGTCGCACACCTACGTGATCACCACGCGCCGGGTGATCGAGCGGTACGGCGTCTTCGTGCGACGTCGTCGCGAGCTCAGCCACGTGCGCGGCTACTCCATCGGTGTGCGTCGTGGCATCCTGCAGCGGCTGTGGGGAGCGGGAACCCTCACGCTGTCGAACGGCGTCGATGAGCCGCTGCGGCTGCGGAACATCCCGAACGTCGCCCTCGTGCACGAGGCGCTCGTCGACCAGGTGGAGGTCAATCAGATCCTCGCCCACCGCGATGCGCAGTCCATGACGCCGACGAGCGGGGCGTTCGCCGCTCCGCCGGCGCCGCCGGCCCCCGTGTGATCCGTCGCCGCATGCCTCGATGGCGGCGGTGAGACAGAATGGAGCGGTCGGAAGGAGCGGGATGACCCTGCGTGTCGGTGTGGTCGGTGGCGGACAGTTGGCGCGGATGATGATCGCGCCCGCGGTGGAGCTGGGGATCGAGCTGCGGGTGCTCGCCGAGTCCGAGGGGATGGCGGCGAAGCTCGCCGTGACCGCGGTCGGGGACTACCGCGACGCGGAGACCGTGCTGGCCTTCGCGCGCGAGGTCGATGTGATCACCTTCGACCACGAGCACGTGCCGCAGGACGTTCTCGGTGCTCTCGTCGATGCCGGCGTGGCCGTGCGTCCGGGTCCGCACGCTCTGCGATTCGCGCAGGACAAGATCGAGATGCGCACGCGGCTGGCCGAGCTCGGCATGCCGCAGCCCGACTGGGCCGCGGTGACCGGCCGCGACGAGCTGCAGGCTTTCCTCGACGCCCATGGCGGCCGCGCCGTCGTGAAGACGCCGCGCGGCGGGTACGACGGCAAGGGCGTGCGCGTCGTGACGGCCGCCGCCGAAGCTGATGACTGGTTCGCGACGCTCGCCGAAGACGCCCACGGCGGAGCGCTCCTGGTCGAGGAGCTCGTGGACTTCTCGCGCGAGCTCGCGCAGCAGGTGGCGCGTCGGCCGTCTGGCGAGGTGCGCGCGTCTCCGGTGGTCGAGACGGTGCAGAAAGACGGCGTGTGCGCCGAGGTCGTCGCGCCGGCGCCGCATCAGGACGCGCGCCTGCAGGAAGTGACCGCGCGGATCGGCGTCGGGATCGCAGAGGGACTGGATGTCACCGGCATGCTCGCCGTCGAGCTGTTCGAGACCGTCGACGAGCGGGTGCTGGTGAACGAGCTCGCGATGCGTCCGCACAACAGCGGTCACTGGACGCAGGACGGCGCGGTGACGAGCCAGTTCGAGCAGCACCTGCGCGCGGTTCTCGATCTGCCGCTCGGCGATGCGGATGCGGTGGCGGACTGGTCGGTGATGATCAACATCCTCGGTGGTCCGGTGTCGGACTCCCTCGACGCGCGCTTCGCCGCGGCGATGGAGGCGCATCCGGTCGCGAAGGTCCACACGTACGGCAAGGCGCCGCGTCCGGGTCGCAAGGTGGGGCACGTGAACGTCGCGGGCGCGGATCTCGACGACGTCGCCTACCAGGCCCGCGCCGCCGCCGCCTTCTTCCAAGACTGACGCTCCCCTTCCGAGACCTGCGTTTCGTCTCGCTCCGCTCGCTCAACGACCGATGCCCGTCGCCTGGTCGTTGAGCGAGGCGCGTAGCGTCCCTCCCTGGTCGTTGAGCGAGGCGCGTAGCGTCCCTCCCTGGTCGTTGAGCGAGGAGCATCGCGTCCTCTCCTGGTCGTTGAGCGAGGAGCGTAGCGACGAGACGAAACGCACCCCGGCCCCGAAACGCCCCCGTGCCGTTGC
>NZ_DEPK01000132.1:0-8135 GCF_002358725.1 Microbacterium sp. UBA3394 | reverse complement strand
TCGCGAACGTGCGGTCGCACGAGGTCTGCCCAGCGGTCACGGATGCCGCGCAGCGCGTCCGATGCGGCGACGTTGCCGGTCTGGGCGAGCTTCGACGTCGCGGTGATCGCGCGATCGAGCGGGTGCCCCGTCATCACGGATGTGCGCACGAAGGCGGCAACGGGACCGTCGGCGTCGGCGGAGAGTTCCGCGATGTCGGCGAGGGCGAGGTCGGTCATGCGCGCGATGAGGGCCGCCTCGAGCGCCTCCTTCGACTCGAAGTGGTAGAGCAGTCCGCCCTTGGACACCCCTGCTTCGCGCGCGATCGCCTCCATGGTCGCGGCGCGCGCTCCGTCGGCGATGAGGATCGCCTCGTACGCGTCCAGCACCTTCTCGCGGGCCAGGGGAGGGCGACTCATGAGATCGATCGTATCGACGGCGATGCTGTCATCCTGATACTATACCGGCTGGACGGTATAGAAAGGATGTGACATGACGACGCAGACGATGCCGGTGACCCGCGACGAGGGCACCCGTGTGGGATGGCGCGGGTGGGCGGCTCTGGCCGTGCTCATGCTTCCTGTGCTGCTCGTGTCGGTCGACAACACCGTGCTGAGCTTCGCCCTGCCGGCGATCGGTCGCGACCTCGAGCCCTCGAGCGCCGAGCAGCTGTGGATCGTCGACGTCTACCCGCTCGTGCTCGCCGGCCTGCTGGTGACGATGGGCACGATGGGGGACCGGTTCGGTCGTCGACGGATGCTCCTGATCGGCGCGACCGGGTTCGCGGCCATCTCGGCGCTGGCGGCCTTCGCGCCCACGGCGGAGCTGCTGATCGTTGCGCGTGCCGCGATGGGATTCTTCGGTGCCATGCTCATGCCCTCGACGCTTTCTCTGCTGCGCAGCATCTTCACCGATCGCGACCAGCGGCGTCTCGCGATCGCGGTGTGGGCGTCGATGTTCTCCGCCGGTGCCGCCCTCGGCCCCATCGTCGGCGGCATCCTGCTGGAGCACTTCGGGTGGGGTTCGGTGTTCCTCCTGGCGATCCCGGTGCTCATCCCCCTGCTCGCGCTCGCGCCGTTCCTCGTCCCCGAGAGCCGTGACCCGCATCCCGGTCGCATCGACCCGATCAGCATCGCCCTGTCGATGGCGACGATGGTCCCGATCGTGTTCGCCATCAAGGAACTCGCGGTGCACGGCGTCGGGAGCGCTGCGTGGGCCTTCGCCGCGGCCGGTGCGGTCTTCGGCGTGCTGTTCGTGCGTCGTCAGCTGCGGATGCGGACGCCGATGCTCGACATGCGCCTGTTCCACGAGGGCACCTTCACGGGTGCGCTGCTCGTGAACCTCCTGTCGGTGGTCGGTCTGGTCGGCTTCCTCTTCTTCGTCGCCCAGCACCTGCAGCTGGTGCTGGGACTGTCGCCCCTCGAGGCCGGCATGGCTCTCGTGCCGGGACTCGCCGCGATGATCGTCGCCGGGTTTCTCGTCGTCCCCCTCGGCCGCCGCGTTGCGCCCCGAATGCTGGTGCCGGTCGCCCTGGCGTTCTCCGTGCTCGGCTACGTCATGGTGGGCGTCTCCGGGGCCGATGCGTTGCCTGCCACCCTCGTCGTCGCGTTCGTCTCGCTCGGGATCGGGATCGGTGCCGCCGAGACGGTCTCGAACGAGCTCATCCTCGCGAGCGCCCCGCCGGCCAAGGCCGGGGCCGCGAGCGCGGTCTCCGAGACCGCCTACGAGCTCGGCGCGGTGCTGGGAACGGCGGTGCTCGGCGGCGTCGTCACGGCGCTCTACCGAAGCAACCTGGCGCTGCCGGCGGCGCTGCCGGCCGATGTGCGGGAACCGGCCCGCGAGACGCTCGCCGGTGCGATGGTCGAGGCCGACCTCCTCGGCGGCGCCCTCGGGGCCGCGCTGCGGGATGCCGCCGCGAGCGCCTTCGGAGCGGGTGTCGGCGTCACCGCCGCGATGGGGGCCGCTCTCGTGGTCGTCGCGGCGGTCATCGCCGCCGCTACCCTGGGAGGGTCCCGCGCCCCGTCCCGCATCGAGCACTGACGGGGCCGCAGCCCGCTCCGCTCGGCGTCCGCCGGGCCCTGCACCCTAGGAGAGCGATGTCGCGCGTCATCAAGCTCGCCGTCATCCCCGGTGACGGCATCGGTCCGGAAGTCGTCGCCGAAGCGGAGAAGGTGCTCGCCGCCGTCACCGCGGGAGGGGAGACGCGCTTCGACGCCACGCACTTCTCGCTCGGGGCGGCGCGCTACCTGGAGACCGGCGACACGCTCACCGACGAGGACCTCGCCGCGATCGCGACGCACGACGCGATCCTGCTGGGTGCCGTCGGCGGCGTGCCAGGCGACCCTCGCCTGGCCGGCGCCAACATCGAGCGCGGCCTGTTGCTGAAGCTCCGGTTCGAGCTGGACCACTACGTGAACCTGCGGCCGTCGAAGCTCCATCCCGGTTCGACCAGCCCGCTGGCGAACCCGGGCGCGATCGACTTCGTCGTCGTGCGCGAGGGCACCGAGGGACCCTACGTGGGCAACGGCGGCGCGATCCGCAAGGGCACCCCCGCCGAGGTCGCCAACGAAGTGTCGGTGAACACCGCTTTCGGAATCGAGCGCGTCGTGCGCTACGCCTTCGCCCTCGCCCAGGTGCGACGGCGTGCCCTGACCCTGGTGCACAAGACGAACGTGCTCGTGCACGCCGGATCGATCTGGAAGCGCCTGGTCGACGCGGTGGGTGAGGAATACCCCGACGTGGCCGTAGACTATCTCCACGTCGACGCGGCCACGATCTTCCTCGTGACCGACCCCAGCCGCTTCGATGTGATCGTCACCGACAACCTCTTCGGCGACATCCTCACCGACCTGGCCGGCGCCGTCACCGGTGGCATCGGCCTCGCCGCCTCGGGCAACATCAACCCCGACGGCGCCTTCCCGTCGATGTTCGAGCCCGTACACGGATCGGCGCCCGACATCGCGGGGCAGCAGAAGGCCGACCCGTCGGCAGCGATCATCTCCGTCGCCCTCATGCTCGACCACCTCGGGCTGACCGACGAATCGGCCCGCATCACCCGTGCGGTCGAGGAGGACGTCGCCGCCCGCGACGGCTCGCCCCGTACCACCGCTCAGATCGGCGACGCGATCGCCGCGCGGGTGCAGGCGTAACCTTTGACCAGGCGCATCCAGCGCCTTGAACCGCCAGGACGTGACATGACCCTCATCGACTCCGACATCGACGCCGACCTCGAGCCGCTCGAGTTCGTCGTCTCCCGCAATCTCAACGGCGCCTCCGCACAGCGCCGCGCGGAGATCCTCGCCGAGCCGGGGTTCGGCACGCACTTCACCGATCACATGATCGACGTGTGCTGGTCGGTCAGGGGTGGATGGCACCGGCCCCGCGTGCAGCCTTACGGACCCTTGTCGCTGGACCCCGCGGCCGCGGTGCTGCACTACGGCCAGGAGATCTTCGAGGGCATCAAGGCCTACCGCCACGCGGACGGGTCGGTGCACACGTTCCGGCCCGACCAGAACGGCCGTCGACTGCAGCGCAGCGCCCGGCGTCTGGCGCTTCCGGAACTCCCCGTGCCCTACTTCGTGCAGTCGCTCGCCGAGCTGGTGCGCGCCGACCTCGACTGGGTGCCGTCCGGTGCCGACCAGAGCCTCTACCTGCGCCCCTTCATGTTCGCGAAGGAGGCCTTCCTCGGTGTGCGTCCGGCGCACAAGGTCGGCTACTACGTGATCGCGAGCCCCGCCGCTGCCTACTTCAAGGGCGGCGTGCAGCCGGTGTCGATCTGGCTCAGTGAGAATTATGCCCGCGCGGGCAAGGGCGGCACGGGTGCGGCCAAGACCGGCGGCAACTATGCCGCGAGCCTGCTGCCGCAGTCCGAGGCCTACGAGCAGGGGTGCGACCAGGTGGTCTTCCTGGACTCCGACGGGAACGTCGAGGAACTCGGCGGGATGAACGTCGTGTTCGTGCGCAAGGACGGCACGCTGGTGACCCCCGAATCGCCCAGCATCCTCGACGGCATCACCCGCAACTCCATCCTGCAGCTCGCGCGTGACCGCGGGCACAAGGTCGAGGCGCGCCCGGTGACCCTCGCCGAATGGCGAGACGGCGTGGCTTCGGGCGACATCGTCGAGGTCTTCGCGTGCGGCACCGCCGCTGTCGTGACGCCCATCGGCACGCTCAAGGGCGCCGACTTCGAAGACCAGCAGCCGCTGGGCGAGCTGGCGCTGTCGCTGCGCGAGGAGCTCACCGACATCCAATACGGTCGCCGTGACGACACGCACAGCTGGCTCTACCGACTGGATGCCTGAAGCCGCCGCTCCTCGTAGGGTGGACGCGTGAGGATCGCCCGCTTCAGCCATCAGGACGCCATCAAGTACGGCATCGTCGACGAGCGCGAGCTCGTCGTCCTCGCCGGAGACCCCATGTTCGCCGGGTACGACACCACCGGCGAGCGGGTGCCCCTCGGCGACGTGGCGTTGCTCGCGCCGGTGATCCCGCGGTCGAAGGTGATCGCCGTGGGTCGCAATTACCGCGACCACGCGGCGGAGTTCGACAACGACGTGCCGGCCGAGCCGATGCTGTTCTTCAAGCCCAACACCTCGGTCATCGGCCCCGACGATGCGATCGTGCTGCCGCCGCAGTCCGAGCGCATCGACGTCGAAGGGGAACTGGCGGTCGTCATGGGGCGCATCGCCAAGAACGTCACCGCCGAGAACGCCCTCGACTACGTCTTCGGCTACACCAACGCCAATGACGTCACCGCGCGCGACCTGCAGCGCCGCGACGGCCAGTGGGCGCGAGCGAAGGGGTTCGACACCTTCTGCCCGCTCGGTCCGATCGTGGAGACCGAGTTCGATCCCGCCGGTGACGCCGTGCTCACCACACGCGTCGACGGAGAGGTGCGCCAGGAGGCGCCGCTGACCGACATGGTGCACGGCGTCGCCGAGGTGATCGCCTACGCCTCAGCGGCGTTCACCCTGCTGCCGGGCGACGTCATTCTCACCGGAACACCCGCCGGCGTCGGCCCCATCCGCTCGGGACAGTCGGTGGAGGTCGAGATCACCGGGCTGGGGATCCTGCGGAACCCCGCCCGTGGCGCCTGAACCCTCCGCGTATCTGCAGCACGACCTGCGCAGCCTGCAGCGACGCGCGGTCGCCGTGCTGTCGCTGGGTCAGATCCTCGGCGGCGTGGCGTTCGGCGCGACGATCTCGCTCGGCGCGGTCCTCGCCGCCGAGATCAGCGGCGACGAGGCGTTCTCCGGCCTCGCGACGGCAGCCGTCACTCTCGGCACGGCCGCGTTCGCGGCTCCGCTGGCGGCCTTCGCGCGGCGACGCGGGCGTCGACCCGCGCTGACGACGGGGATGGCGGTGGCGCTCGTCGGCGTCGCGCTGGTCGTCGTCGGAGCCGCCGCGTCGCTGTTCCCCCTCCTGCTGTTCGCGTTCGCGCTCATCGGAGCCGGCCAGGCCTCGAACCTGCAGTCGCGTTTCGCGGCGACCGACCTCGCGACCGCCGCATCCCGCGGGCGTGACCTGTCGATCGTCGTGTGGGCGACCACCATCGGCGCGGTCCTCGGCCCCAACCTCGTCGGACCGGGTGAGGCGCTGGGAGCGCTCATGGGTATGCCGGCTCTGACCGGCCCGTACCTGTTCACCGTCGCCGGTCAGGGGCTGGCGATTCTGCTCTACCTGGCTGCGCTGCGGCCCGACCCGCTCCTGACCGCGCAGGCGGCCGTTGCCGCGGATCGATCCGGTGCCACGCGACCGATCGCCGGAACGGACAGGCCGCGCGTCGCGCGATACGCGATCGTCGTCGTCGCTGCGGCGCACGGTGTGATGGTGTCGGTGATGGCCATGACACCCGTGCATCTGCTGCACCACGGCGCCACCCTCACCATCATCGGCGTCACGATCAGCCTGCACATCGCCGGGATGTACGCCCTCGCGCCCGTGTTCGGCATCCTCGCCGACCGATGGGGGCGCATGCCGACGATCCTGCTCGGTCAGGCTCTGCTGGCGGCGTCGCTCGTCCTGGCCTTCCTCGGACAGGACTCCACGGTCGCCGTGACGGTCGCGCTCGTGCTCCTCGGCCTCGGCTGGAGTGCCGCGACCGTCGCTGGAGCGGCGCTGCTGACGGAAGCGAGCGACGAAGTCCGGCGCACGCGACGTCAGGGGCTGAGCGACACGGTCATGAGTCTCGTCGGCGCCGGGGGCGCGATCGCCGCCGGTGTGATCCTCGGCTGGATCGGCTACGGCGGACTCGCCCTCGTCGTGGGCGTCGGGGTGCTGGCCGCCGTGGCGCTCGCGCCGACGGTGCGATCCTCGGTGCCACAGTCGGAGGCGACGCCGACCTAGACTGGAGGCGATGGCTTCCGTTGACCCCCGCACCACCACCGCAGCCGGCTCCGACATCCGGGTGCGCTTCTGCCCTTCGCCCACCGGGCTTCCCCACGTCGGGCTCGTGCGCACCGCCCTGTTCAACTGGGCCTACGCGCGCCACAACGGCGGCAAGATGATCTTCCGCATCGAAGACACCGACGCCGCGCGGGACAGCGAGGAGAGCTATCAGCAGCTGCTCGACGCACTGCGCTGGCTCCGTATCGACTGGGACGAGGGCGTCGAGGTCGGCGGGCCGCACGCTCCGTATCGGCAGTCGCAGCGTCACGGGCTCTACCGCGAGGTCCTCGACAAGCTGCTCGCCGCGGGAGTCGTCTACGAGAGCTACTCCACCGCAGCGGAGATCGACGCGCGCAACGAGGCCAACGGCCGGGCCAAGCAGCTGGGCTACGACAACTTCGACCGCGACCTCACCGACGAGCAGAAGGCGGCTTTCCGGGCGGAGGGCCGCGAGCCGGCCTACCGCCTGCGTGTTCCGGACGAAGACCTCACGTACGTCGACCTCATCCGCGGCGAGGTCACATTCCCCGCCGGCTCGTTCCCCGACTTCGTGATCGTGCGCGCCGGGGGAGTGCCGCTCTACACGTTCGTGAACCCCGTCGACGATGCGCTCATGGGGATCACGCACGTGCTGCGCGGTGAGGACCTCATGCCCTCCACCGCGCGCCAGCTCTCGCTGTATCGTGCTCTCGTCGATGCCGGAGTCACGGATGTCATCCCGCGCTTCGGCCACATGCCTCTCGTGCTGGGGGAGGGCACGAAGAAGCTCTCCAAGCGCGACCCGCGCGCGGACCTGTTCCTCCAGCGCGAGAAGGGCTTCACGCACGAAGGCCTCTTGAACTACCTCGCGCTCCTCGGCTGGTCGATCGCTCCGGATCGGGACGTCTTCACGCTCGAGGAGCTGGTCGAGGCCTTCGACATCGCCGACGTCAACCCGAATCCGGCGCGCTTCGACCAGAAGAAGGCGGAGGCGATCAACGGCGATCACATCCGCATGCTCCAGCCGGCCGACTTCGCCGCGCGGATCGTGCCCTACCTCGTCGCCCGAGGGCTGGTCTCGAACCCGCCGACCGACGAGCAGCATCGTCTGATCGCCGCGGCCGCCCCGCTCGTCCAGGAGCGCATGCCGCTCCTCGGCGACGCACCCGACCTTCTCGGCTTCCTCTTCGTCGACGAGGTCGACTACCAGGAGGATGCGTTGTCGGGCCTCCCCGACAACGCCGACGAGGTCGTCGTGGCGTCCGTGGGTGCGCTCGAGATCATCCCCGAGGGGGAATTCACGGCGGCCGCGGTGCAGGATGCGCTGGCGGGCGCGCTCGTGGAGGGACTCGGGCTGAAGCCGCGCGTGGCCTACGGGCCGCTCCGTGTCGCGGTGAGCGGACGCAAGGTGTCGCCGCCGCTGTTCGAGTCGATGGAGCTCCTCGGCAAGGCCGAGACGCTGCGGCGGCTCGACGCCCTCGTGCGGCATCGTCGCTGATCGCCTCGGTTTGTCTCGGGACCGTTGGTCGACTAGACTCGATCTTCGGCACGACCCCGGTCGAGACCGGTGGGGTATGGTGTAATTGGCAACACGGCTGATTCTGGTTCAGTTGTTCTTGGTTCGAGTCCAGGTACCCCAGCCACGTGAAAAACCCCCGCTCAGCGGGGGTTTTTGCGTTTCACGAGAGCCTCTCGCCACCCGGCTGGCATCCTCTCAGCCCGCGCGGTCGTCCCCGTCCAGATAGAACCAGCGCCCGCCTTCCCGCACGAATCTCGAGCGCTCGTGGAGA
>NZ_DEPK01000272.1:0-3162 GCF_002358725.1 Microbacterium sp. UBA3394 | reverse complement strand
GAACTACCCCGAGACGCTGCCCGCCGACGAATCCGGCGCATCGTACTGGCCCGGAAGCCGCCAGCACTTCGCACCCTCGTCCCCCGTCTATCGGCGCCTGGCCGGTGAGCTCGTGCGACGCATCGCCGAGCGCTACGTCGACCACCCGGCGGTGGTGATGTGGCACGTCGGCAACGAGTTCGGCTGCCACCTGTGGATGGACTTCTCCGATGCCGCGCGGGATGCGTACCGTCGCTGGCTGCGCGAGAAGTACGGCACCGTCGACGCGCTCAATGCGGCGTGGGGCACGAACTTCTGGTCGCAGCGCTACGGCTCCTTCGACGAGGTCTTCCCTCCGCGCCTCGCGCCCTACAGCCACAACCCGTCGTCCATGCTCGACTTCCGCCGGTTCACCTCCGACATGCTGCTGGAGTGCTACCTGGCGGAGCGGAGCATCCTGCTGCAGGCGGGCGCGACGCAGCCGATCACGACGAACTTCATGGGCCCGTTCAAGCCGGCGGACTATCGCCGGTGGGCGCCGCACATGGACGTCATCGCCGACGACTGCTATCCCGACCCGGCGCATCCCACGCGCGTGCGCGATTCGGCGTTCCAGCGCGACCTCGTGCGCTCGCTCAAGCCCGGCGTGCCGTGGCTGCTGTGGGAGCAGGCCACCGATGCCGTGAACTGGCGCCCGGCGAACCCCGGCAAGGCCGCGGGGGCGCTCGCGGCCGAGACCGCGCAGTCGATCGGGCGCGGCGCCGACGGCATCATGTTCTTCCAGTGGCGGCAGTCCCGCGCCGGCAGCGAGAAGTTCCACTCGGCGATGCTCCCCCACGCCGGCACGCGCACCCGCACGTGGCGCGAGGTCGTCTCCCTCGGCGAGCGCCTGCGCGAGCTCGGCGAGCTGCCGGCACCGGGCTCGGATGCGCGGGTCGCGCTGGTCTTCGACTGGGAGAACTGGTGGGCGGTCGAGGAGCGCGACCATCCCTTCCGGATCGACTACCTCGCCGTCGCCCTGGAGTGGTACGGCGCACTCCATCGCCGCGGCATCATGGTCGACATCATCGGGCCCGAGGAGGCGGAGCGCGGGTACGAGGTGGTCTTGGCGCCCGCCCTCTACCTGCTGCGCGAGGAGGGAGCAGCCGCGCTCGACCGGTTCGCGCGAGCCGGCGGAACGCTGCTCACCGGACCGTTCAGCGACATCGTCGACGAGCACGATCAGTTCTGCGACGGCGGGTTCCTCACGCGCCTCGGCGGCGCACTCGGCATCCGCTACGAGGACTTCGGAGCGCTGGCGGGCCCTCCCGCGAGCGGCACCGGCGTCGGCGCGCTCGGTGCGGTCGGCGACGGCGAGCCCGAGACGGCGTCGTTCACGCTCGACGGCCGTGACGCTCGCGGCACGCTCGTCGCCGAGGCGGTCCACGCCGAGACCGCCGAGGTGATCGCGACCTTCGACGACGGTCCGAACGCCGCGCGACCGGCGGTGACCCGTCAACGCCACGGCGACGGCGCCGCGTGGTACGTCGCCACGATGCCCGACGCCGCCGGTGTCGACGCGATCGTCGGCCGCCTCGTCGCCGACAGCGGCGTGCGACCGGTCATCGACGACCTCCCCGCGGGCGTCGAGGTCGCGCGTCGAGGCGCCCTCGTCACCGTGATCAACCACTCCGACGAAACCGTCACGGTCTCCCTGAACGGCAGCGACGCCGAAACCGGCGCCGCCCTCGGACGCACCGCACTGTCACCGCAGCAGGTCGTCTTCGCCTTCGCGCCCATCCCGGCGCATCCCTCGCCCGCGCCGTCCGACGCGAACGGCGCCCTCGCATCCCTCTCCTCCTGACAGGACCACCATGAGACACCTTCGATTCGTCGTCACCGCCGCCGTCGTTTCCGCCGCCGCCCTCACCCTCGCCTCGTGCGCGGGCGACGGCGGGGGCTCGGGAGAGTACGACCCCGACGCCGACGTGACGCTCACCTTCGCCTTCTGGGGCAACGACGATCGCGCCGACCGCTACAACCAGCTGATCGAGGCGTTCCAGACCGAGCATCCGAACATCACGGTGAACACGACCTTCACCGACTTCCCCAGCTACTGGGAGAAGCGGCAGACCGAAGTCGCCGGCGGAGGTCTTCCCGACGTCTTCCAGTTCTCCGACAGCTATCTGCGGCAGTACGCCGAGCCCGGCCACGTGCTCGATCTCGGCGAGGTGTCGGACTACGTCGACTTCTCCACCTTCGACGACGCCCTGCTCGGCACGGGTCGCCTGAACGACGTGCAGTACTCCCTCCCGACCGGATACAGCATGTGGGCGAATTTCGTGAACGACGACGTGCTGGCCGATTACGACATCGCCGCCCCCGAAGGCGGCTCCACCTTCGACGCGTTCGACGAGTGGATGGCCGGGGTCACCGATGCGACCGACGGCACGGTCTACGGCGGCACCGACTACACCCAACGGATCCAGGTGTTCGAACTGGTTCTCCGGGCGAACGGCGGGAATCTCTACACCGAGGACGGCGAACTCGGCTTCACCGAGGACGAGCTGCGCGACTTCTGGGCCTCCGGCGACGACATCCGCGACGGCGTGACCGTTCCGCAGGTCGAGCTCGAGGCGATCAGCCCCGTGTCCGGTTTCGGGGCCGGCCTGACGGCGAGCGAGATGAGTTGGAGCAACTTCCTGGGCGGCTATCTCGCGGACTCCGGCGCCGAGTCGATCTCGATCGTCGCGCCCCCGACCGCCGTCGAGGGCTCGAAGGACCTCTACCAGCAGGGCGGTCTGCAGATGGCCATCGCGTCGAACACCGACCACCCCGAGGCGTCGGCGATCTTCCTCGACTACGTCGTCAACAGCCCCGAAGCCGGCGAGATCTTCGGCACCACCCTCGGATTCCCGGCCTCGTCGAGCAAGCTCGCGGGCACGACGCTCGAGGGCGTCGACAAGCAGGTCGCCGACTACATCGCGTCGGTGGCGGACCGCGTCGGCGAAGCCCCGCCCGTGCCGGTGATCGGGTACGGCTCGCTCGAGCAGACGTTCTGGGACCTCGGCAAGGAGCTCGGACTCGGGACGATCACGGTCGACGAGGCGGTGGAGCGCTTCTTCACCGAGGCCGACGTCATCCTCGAGTGAACCCCGGTGGGGGCGGGGCTGCACCGTCCCGCCCCCGTTACTTTCTTCGTGA
>NZ_DEPK01000157.1:0-9384 GCF_002358725.1 Microbacterium sp. UBA3394 | reverse complement strand
ACCTCGGGCGACTCCGGCATGCGCTCATCATGTCATCGGATCACGCAGCCGGCACCAATTCGCTGTAGAGCGCGCGCACGCGACGGTCGATGTCATCGCGGATGGCCCGCACGCCGGCCGGCGGCAGCCCCGCCGGGTCTTCGAGATCCCAGTCGAGATATCGTCGCCCGGGGAGCACCGGACACGCGTCACCGCATCCCATCGTGATGACGACGCTGGCCGCGCGCACCGCCTCTTCCGTGAGCGGCTTGGGGAAATCTCCCGTGGCCGGAATGCCGATCTCATCGAGCGCAGCGATGATGCTCGAACGCACCTCCGTGGCCGGCTGCGAACCCGCGGTCGCGACGCGGAGCCGGTCGCCGGCGAGGTGACGCAGAATGCCCGCCGCGAGCTGGGACCGCCCGGCGTTCTGCACGCACACGAAGAGCACGTGCGGCGTGTCGTTGGGGCCCGCGTCGGCCCGCGCCAGGGCTTCGAGCCGCGATGAAGCGAACGCCGCGGTACGCGACGCGAGGAACGGCGCCGCTGTGTCGTCGCCGCGCAGGCGGACGAGGCTGTCGGTCACGACCGATCGGATCGTCTCGACGCCGAAGACCCCACGGAATCTCGTGGTGAGGTCGGCGACGATGCGAGCTGTGTCCGGCTCCGGCCCGATCTTCTGCCCGAGGAACGCGGCGATCCTGTCGTCTTCGTCCGGATGAATCGCGTACCAGACGCGACGGCCTTCCGGCTCGCGCACGAGGAATCCCTCGGCGAGCAGCGCCTTCATGTGGTGGCTGATCGTGGGCTGCGTCAGTCCGAGGGTCGCCGCCAGCTCTCCGACGAGCGCGCGCCCGTCGTCGGAATCCCGGATGAGGCGCAGGATGCGGGAGCGTGTGGGATCCCCGAGCGCCGTCAGGCGTCGCTCATTCGCAGCCGCATGCATAGATGTGAGTCTATCTCTCGCTCCGGCGATCGGTGGCAAGACGGATACGCTGACCTCGTGCCTCCGCGCCTTCTCCCCCACGACGCCGTCCTCCGGGCGGCCCAGCCCGGTGATGAACAGGGTCTGCTCGACAGCATCCGACACCTCGCGGCCTACGAGCGCGAACCCGATGCCGTCGAGAACACCGTCGAGATGATCACCGACCGATTCTTCGGCGCAGCACCGAAGGTCTTCGCCCACGTCGTGGAGCGGCAGGGTCGGATCGTCGGGATCGCCGTGTGGTTCCTCACCTACTCCACGTGGACCGGGACGCACGGCATCTGGCTCGAGGATCTCTTCGTCGAGGAGAGCGAGCGTGGACGGGGATACGGGAAAGCCCTCATTGCGGCTCTCGCTCACGAGTGCCGCGCGCGGGGATACTCACGCCTGGAGTGGACCGTCTTGGACTGGAATGCGCCGTCGATCGCCTTCTACCGCGGGTTGGGAGCCATTCCGATGGAGGAATGGACCACGCAGCGGCTGACCGGTGAGGCTCTGGCAGCACTCGCCTCCGAGTGACAAGACCGCGCGCGAGGACGCGGGCGTCACGCGACCGGCTGCGGGGAGAGCTCACTCAGGAGCGCCTCGACATGGGCGCGCACGTCGTCCCGCACCGCACGAACGCCATCGATGTCGAGTTCAGCGGGGTCCGCAAGGTGCCAGTCGAGGTACCGCTTGCCGGGATACAGCGGGCACGCGTCTCCGCACCCCATCGTCACGACCGCGTCCGCGGCGCGCACCACGTCATCGGTGAGCGGCTTGGGGAATTCCTCGGCGACCTCGATGCCGATCTCCCGGAGCACCGTGACGACCGAGGGAAGGATCCCTGCACCCGACGGATTCGAACCGGCCGAGCGCACGTGCACGCGCCCGGCGGAGAGGTGCCGGGTCAGCGCGGCCGCCATCTGCGAGCGCCCCGAGTTCTGCACACAGACGTAGAGCACCTCGGGCACGCGCTTGACGATGACGCCCTTCGACTGGGCCAGCGCGGTCAGACGATCATGCGCGAACTTCTCCGCGAGAGAGGTGAGGTGCGTCTTCACGGCCGCCGTCCTGCCGAGGGCGGCGTAGGACTCGAAGACGACCCGCTCGACGGTCTCCGGGTTCACCATGCCGTCGAAACTCTGCGCGAGCCGGTCGGATGCGCGCCGAAGCACGGCATCAGCGGACAGGAGGGCGTCCTGGCCCTGCGTGCCGGTCATGCCGCACCCTCTTCGGCGAGCAGGTCGGCGAGAAGCGCCTCGACACGACCCCGGATCTCGTCGCGGATGGGGCGCACCGCCTCGATTCCCTGGCCGGCCGGGTCGTCGAGCTGCCAGTCTTCGTAGCGCTTGCCGGGGAAGATGGGGCACGCGTCGCCGCAGCCCATCGTGATCACGACATCGGACTCCTTGACGGCGTCGACCGTCAGGACCTTCGGGGAGTTACCCGCGATGTCGATGCCCTCTTCGGCCATCGCCGCCACCGCGACGGGATTGATCTCGTCTTTCGGGGCCGATCCCGCCGAGAGCACATCGACGCGACCGGCGCCGAGCTTCTCGAGGAACCCGGCCGCCATCTGCGAACGGCCGGCATTGTGGACACACACGAACAGGACGGACGGCTTGCCGGTCATGACGGCTCCTTCACGGGATGGAGAACACGAGGTCGAAGGGCGGTGCCGGGATACCGACGCCTCAGCAGCTGTAGCTGCTGAGCAAAAGCATAGATGGATATCTATGCTTCGTCCAGTCCGCGCTGTGCGCATCTCCTCCGACGGCGATGTCGGAGGCCCGACGTAGCCTCGCAATCACATCGAGAGCGTGCCCCTCTCCCGACGATCGGAGCACGCCCATGTCCTCTTCCACGAACAGCCACCGTCCGGCACCGGTGCCGAACGGCTTCGACGTCTACGCCGTCGCCTGTTGCCACCTCTTCCGGCAGGAGCGCGCCGTCCGCTACGCGCTGCACGCACCCGACGGCTGGTCCTTCTCCTGCGGCGGCATCGACCACGATCCCGAGTGCTGGGGAACCACGCACACGCATCACCTGCTCGACATCGACGCATCGCTTGCCGAGATCGCCATGCTCCCCGTCGGCGCGGAGACGATGCGGTTCACCGCATCCTCACCCTGGCTTCGGCTGCCCGATCTCGCGTGAGGGTCAGACGGCGGGCGACGGATCAGTTGTTGAAGCGGAACTCGACGACGTCGCCGTCGCGCATGACGTAGTCCTTGCCCTCGAGGCGGGCCTTTCCGCGAGAGCGGGCCTCCAGGACGGAACCGCACGCGACGAGGTCGTCGAACGAGATGACCTCGGCCTTGATGAAGCCCTTCTCGAAGTCGGTGTGGATGACGCCCGCCGCCTGCGGAGCCTTCGCACCCTGCGGGATCGTCCAGGCGCGGGCCTCCTTCGGCCCGGCCGTGAGGTACGTCTGCAGACCGAGAGTGTCGAATCCGATGCGGGCGAGCTGATCGAGGCCCGATTCGTCCTGACCGGTCGCGGCCAGCAGTTCCGCGGCGTCCTCGGCGTCGAGGTCGATCAGCTCGGACTCGATCTTGGCGTCGAGGAACACGGCCTGAGCGGGGGCGACCAGCGCCGCGAGCTCGGCCTTGCGCGCATCGTCCGTGAGCACGGCCTCGTCGACGTTGAAGACGAAGATGAAGGGCTTCGACGTGAGCAGCCCGAGCTCCTTGATGGGCTCGAGGTCGAGGCCCGCCCCGGAGAGAAGTGTCCCCGCGTCCAGGGCATCCTTGGCGGCGACGGCCGCGGCCAGCACGGCAGGATCGGTCTTCTTACCCCTGACCTCCTTCTCGAACCGCGGGATCGCCTTCTCGAGCGTCTGCAGGTCGGCCAGCTGAAGCTCGGCGTTGATCGTCTCCATGTCACTCGCGGGATTCACCTCGCCGTCCACGTGAACGACATCGTCGTCCGCGAAGCCGCGAACGACCTGCGCGATGGCATCGGCTTCACGGATGTTCGCGAGGAACTGGTTGCCCAGGCCCTCCCCTTCGCTCGCGCCGCGCACGATGCCGGCGATGTCCACGAACGACACCGTCGCCGGCAGCACCCGCTCGCTGGAGAAGATCTCGGCGAGGCGGGCCAGGCGCGGATCGGGCAGACTCACCACCCCGACGTTGGGCTCGATCGTGGCGAAGGGATAGTTCGCCGCGAGCACCTGGTTCTTGGTCAGCGCGTTGAAGAGGGTCGACTTGCCGACATTCGGGAGTCCGACGATTCCGATGGTGAGAGCCACGGGAGTCCAGTCTACGGCGGCGCGCCTGCGGGAGAGCACGCCGCTCGCACGCGATGCTGTGGACGTGTCACTGGATTTCACGGCGATCGACTTCGAGACGGCGAATTCCAGCAGCGCATCGGCGTGTGCCGTCGGACTCGTCCGTGTGCGCGCCGGAGAGGTCGTGGCGAAGACCGGATGGCTGATCAGGCCACCTGCAGGTCACGATGCGTTCTTCGAACTGAACACCCGCATCCACGGAATCGAAGCCCGGGACGTCGCGGACGCGGCGACGTGGACCGAGCAGCTCTCGGACATCGCCTCGTTCGTGGGCGAGGACATCCTCGTCGCCCACAACGCCGGCTTCGACATGGCCGTCATCAAGCGCGCATGCGAGGCGACCGGTGACGAGTGCCCGCCCTATCGGTACGCCTGCAGCCTTCAGGTGGCCCGCCGGGTGTACTCGCTCGAGTCGTATCGCCTGCCGTTCGTCGCCGCCGAGGCCGGCTTCGCCTCCTTCGCGCACCACAACGCCACCGCCGACGCGCTCGCCTGCGCGCACGTGATGGTGGATGCCGCGCGCCGTGCCGGCGCCGCCGACATCGTGGCCCTCGCGGAGGCGACCGGGGTGAGGGTCTCGCAGATCGCGCCGGCGACGGCAGGTCGCGCGGCATCCGCCGTCGTCGCCGCCTGATCGATCGGGCCGGCCTGGCCGGGACGGCGGCCCCGTCGGTCGGGTCGCCGCTTCGACGCGCCGGCGCGTGCCAAGAGAGGCGGTGTCGGAGGTCTGCGAGAGAGTGTCGTCATGGACACGATGCTCCTTCCCCTCCTCGCCGTCGCGGCACTGTTCGCGGGCCTTCTGGCCGGCTGGGCCGCCGGCGGTGCGCGAGCCGCGACGCGTTTGCACACGCAGATCGCCGACCTGCGCGCCCAGGTCGCCGCCGCGAACGCCGCGCGGCAGGGGGTGCAGGCGCAACTCGATCACCAGCAGCTGCTGTATCGGGAGCTGGCGTCCCAGGCGCGCTCCGACCTCGCGGCGCGCGACGATCGCGAGCGCCGAGAGCAGGCGATTCTCCGCGCCCTCTCGCCGGTGCACGAGACTCTGCAGACCATGCAGGGCAAGGTCGATGAGCTGGAACGGGACCGGCACCACCAGTTCGGCGCTCTCGCCGAGCAGCTGCGACGGTCGCACGAATCCGACGAGCAGCTGCGAGCGACCACGGAGGCGCTCGCGGGCGCACTGCGTTCGGGGAGCACCCGCGGCGTCTGGGGAGAGACGCAGCTGCGGCGCGTCGTCGAGGCAGCTGGGCTCACGCGATACGTCGACTTCGACCTGCAGGCATCCGTGCACTCCGATGCCGGCGCCGGCCGACCCGATATGGTCGTGCGCCTGCCCGGCGAGAAGGCGATCGCCATCGACGCGAAGGTCCCCCTGGATGCCTACCTCGAGGCGAGCGCGATTCCGTTCACCGCCACCGGAGACGACGCTGCGCGCCGCGAGAGCCTCCTCCGCAAGCACGTGAAGGCAGTTCGCTCGCACGTCGACGCTCTCGCGAAGAAACAGTACTGGGCGGGATTGTCGTCCAGCCCCGAGTTCGTCGTGTGCTTCATCCCGAGCGAAGCGCTGCTCGCCGCGGCACTGGAAGCCGATCCGAGCCTGCTCGAGTACGCCTTCGGTCGACGCGTCGCCCTGGCTTCCCCGGTCAACCTCTGGGCGGTGCTCAAGACCGTCGCCTTCACGTGGACGCAGCAGAACGTCTCCGAAGAGGCGCGCACCCTGTTCGACCTCGGCAACGAACTGTACGCGCGGCTGTCGACGCTGTCCGGGCACGCAGACGATCTCCGTCGCGCGATCGAGCGGACGATCGACAGCTACAACGGCCTCATCGGATCCCTCGAGTCACGCGTCTTGGTGACGGCCCGTCGATTCCCCGGCATCGACGAGACCAAGCTGGAATCCGCGACGGCGCCGGCGTCGATCGAGAGCAGCCCGCGACGAGTCGTCGCCCCCGAGCTGCTGCCCGATGCGGGCGCAGACATCGGTGCTCTCCGGTTCCGGCTCGGTACGCCCAACTCGGATGGCGACGCGGCCGGGACATCTGCGCAGCCGGCGCGCGACGAGGAGGGCGCGCGTTAGCTCAGGCGCCGCCGGGCACGAAGCTGAGCAGCACGATCACCGCCGCCGAGACGCCGACGAAGGCACCGATCATCCACCACGCCGAAGGCTGCTGACCCTCTTCGCGTCGCACCCGGAAGAGCACATCCGGTCGACGGGCGGGATCGGTCGCGTCGGCGACGACGGCCTGCGCGCCGGTCTGCGTGGTGGTTCCGCTGGTGGCGGACATCGAGTTCTCCCTCGCTGGGTTGAAGGTTCGGCGTCTCCTCTGACGGACGCCCCCAGTCTCCCACAGCGATGCTGAGAGCCTTGTCACATACCCATCACGATCTCGCCGCCCGTCCGGCCGTCTCGGCCGAGAGCCGGCTCACAGCCACTTCGAGGTGAGGTGCTCCGACGAGATACGGCGCAGGGTGCCCGAGGCGCCACGCAGCACGACGCTCTCGGTGTAGACGTAGCCGCCCTCCCGGCGAACGCCCGCCACGAGCTGGCCGTCGGTCACACCCGTCGCGACGAAGATCGTGTTCTTTCCCTTGACCATCTCGTCGGCTTCGTACACGTGGTCGCCGAACTGCAGACCGGCATCGATGCCCTTCTGCTTCTCGTCGTCGTCGCGCGGCCACAGCCGGCCCTGGATGTGCCCGCCCAGTGCCTTGATGGCACACGCGGTGACGATGCCTTCGGGGCTGCCGCCGACACCCACGCACATGTCGGTGCGCGCGTTGTGACGGGCGGCGTTGATGCCGCCGGCGACGTCGCCGTCGCTCATGAGACGCGTTCCCGCCCCCGCCTCGCGGATCTCGTCGATGAGCTTCTCGTGACGAGGTCGGTGGAGCACCGAGACGACCATCTCCTCGACGGGCTTGCCGAGCGCGCCCGCGAGGAGGCGGATGTTCTCACCGATGGGAAGCCGGATGTCGACCACTCCGACGCCGGCGGGGCCGGTCACGAGCTTGTCCATGTAGAAGACGCTCGACGCATCGAGCATCGAGCCGCGGTCAGCGACCGCGATGACGGAGAGGGCGTTGTTGCGCCCGGCGGCCGTCAGCGATGTGCCGTCGATCGGGTCGACAGCCACGTCGCACTGCGGACCACGACCGTTTCCGACGCGCTCGCCGTTGAACAGCATCGGCGCGTTGTCCTTCTCGCCCTCGCCGATGACGATCGTGCCATCGAAATTGACGGTGGTCAGGAACGCCCGCATCGCATCCACGGCCGCGCCGTCGGCCGCTTCTTTGGCGCCACGGCCGATGAACGGCACCGCGCGGATCGACGCCGCCTCCGTGGCGCGCACGAGCTCGAGAGCCAGGTTCCGGTCGGGGTGCAGGGGGCTCATATCGCCGGTAAGACTCACCATGGGTCGACTCTATCCAGCGTGCTCCTGAAGATCGCGGGAAATCACGAGGGGCAACGGCGAAGGAATGACGGTTCTTTCGCGGTAGCGCAATTCGTCGCATCCCATCGCGTGGGACCGGGCGATCTTGACGCCCGGAGCCGGCCTCCGACGGCCCCGACCGGATCGATACACTCGAAGTGTCGACCCCGTCACGAAGGAGCACCCATGCCCGTCGCCACTCCCGATCAGTACGCCGACATGCTGGACCGCGCGAAGGCGGGCGGATTCGCGTATCCCGCGATCAACGTCTCCAGCTCGCAGACCATCAACGCCGTGCTGCAGGGTCTCACCGAGGCCGGTTCGGACGGCATCCTGCAGGTGACCACGGGTGGAGCTGACTACTTCGCCGGTCACACCGTGAAGAACCGCGCCGCCGGCGCACTCGCGTTCGCCCGGTACGTGACCGAAGTCGCCAAGAGCTACCCGATCACCGTGGCCCTCCACACCGACCACTGCCCGAAGGACGCCCTGCCGACCTTCGTCCTGCCGCTGCTGGAGGCTTCCGAGGAGCAGGTGAAGGCCGGTGGCGAGCCGATCTTCCAGTCGCACATGTGGGACGGCTCGGCCGTGCCGCTGGACGAGAACATCGAGATCGCCGCAGATCTGCTCCCCCGCATGAAGAACATCAACTCGATCCTCGAGGTCGAGATCGGCGTCGTCGGCGGCGAGGAGGACGGCGTGAAGCACGAGGGCTCCAACGAGGCGCTCTACACGACCGTCGCGGACGTCACGAAGGCCGTCGAGACCCTCGGCCTCGGCGAGAGGGGCCGCTACATCTCGGCGCTCACCTTCGGCAACGTGCACGGTGTGTACAAGCCCGGCAACGTCAAGCTCCGCCCCGAACTCCTCGGCGAGATCCAGGAAGGGATCGCCGCGACCTTCGGCACCGACGCCAAGCCGCTGGACCTCGTCTTCCACGGCGGCAGCGGCTCGACCGACGAGGAGATCGCCCTCGCGGTCGCCAACGGCGTCGTGAAGATGAACATCGACACCGACACGCAGTACGCGTTCACGCGCGCCGTCGCCGGCTACATGCTCTCCAACTACGAGGGCGTGCTGAAGGTCGACGGCGAGGTCGGCAACAAGAAGCAGTACGACCCGCGCGCTTGGGGCAAGGTCGCCGAGACAGCGATGGCGGCACGCGTCGTCGCCGCGACGCAGCAGCTGGGCTCGCACGGCAAGAGCCTCGGCGCCTGACGCCGCTCGACGGATGCCCCGCGCCTTCGGGTGGCGGGGCATTCGTCTTGTCTCGTCGGCCTCGGCGTGCACGGACTCAGGCTCAGCGGGCGTTAGGAGGCCCTGGGCGCCACTGATCCCGCACTCAGCCTGAGTTGGTGCCCGCCGAGGGAGGACACCTGCGGCAGGAGGACACCTGCGGGAGGAAGGGCACCTGCGGCAGGAGGACACCTGCGGGAGGAAGGGCACCTGCGGGAGCGAAGTACGGCGAGCGCGCGGAGCGAGCCGAGTGGCGAGGTCAGCTGCTCGCGCCGGAGACGAGCACGTCCCAGACCGCCGGGTCCTGGAACAGCGGCACGGTGAGCAGGATGCCGCTGGCAAAGGAGAAGACAAGAGCGCCGACGAGCGGGATCCACCAGCTGATGCGCCCGCGCCGCATGCTCATCCACGAAAGCACGGCGGTCAGCAACCACCCGAGGCCGACAACGACGGCCGCGGCGAATCCCCACGCGCGCGCC
>NZ_DEPK01000092.1:0-11674 GCF_002358725.1 Microbacterium sp. UBA3394 | reverse complement strand
TTCGATCCCAGTATCGCGCACCACAACCCCCGGTTCGACCGGGGGTTTTTCTTTTCGTTGTGAGATGTCCGTTGTGGCGCTCACGCCCGTCGCCGCGCGGGCGACGGTTTCCGCCGGCGCGGACGGTAGCCTGGACACGAGCCATTTTCTGGAGTGTTCCCTGTGACTGACGTTGCCCTTCCGTCGGATGTGTCGTACCCCGCCGACGGCTTCGCGCTGTTCCCCGATCGTGCCGTCATCGCCATGCGCGTGAACGGCGAGCTGAGAGATCTCGCCGCGACGGTCGAGTCCACCGACGAGGTCGAGCCCGTCGAGGTCACGAGCCCTGAGGGACTCGACATCCTCCGCCACTCGACGGCGCATGTCCTCGCCCAGGCCGTCCAGCGCATCCGCCCGCAGGCCGACCTGGGGATCGGCCCGCCCGTCACCGACGGCTTCTACTACGACTTCGGCGTCGACAAGCCGTTCACGCCCGAGGATCTCAAGGCCATCGAGAGGGAGATGCAGCGCATCGTCCGCGAGGGCCAGCGGTTCACCCGCCGCGTCGTGTCGGACGAGGAGGCCCGGGTCGAACTGGTGGACGAGCCGTTCAAGCTCCAGCTCATCGGGCTGAAGGGCGGCACCGCGTCGGGTCACGAGGCGGCGGAAGGCGCCGGGGTCGAGGTGGGGGCGGGGGAGCTGACCATCTACGACAACGTCGACCGCGACGGCGTCACCGTCTGGAAGGACCTCTGCCGCGGTCCGCACGTGCCGAGCACGCGCATCATCGGAAACGGTTGGGCGCTCCAGCGCGTGGCGGGCGCCTATTGGCGAGGGAGTGAGAAGAACCCGCAGCTGCAGCGCATCTACGGCACCGCGTGGCCGACCAAGGACGACCTGCGGGCATACCAGGCTCGTCTGGAGGAAGCCGCCAAGCGCGACCACCGCAAGCTCGGCAAGGATCTGGATCTCTTCTCGTTCCCCGACGAGATCGGGTCGGGACTGTCGGTGTGGCACCCCAAGGGCGGCATCATCCGCGGCGAGATGGAGCAGCACGCGCGCCGCCGTCACGTCGAGGGAGGGTACACCTACGTGTACACCCCGCACATCGCGAAGGAAGACCTCTTCCTCACCTCCAACCACCTCGTCACCTATAAGGACGGGATGTTCCCGCCGATCGTGATGGACGAGGAGCACGCCCCCGACGGCACCGTGACGAAGAAGGGCCAGGACTACTACCTCAAGCCCATGAACTGCCCGATGCACATCCTGATCTTTCGGGAACGTGCGCGCAGTTACCGCGACCTGCCGATGAGGCTCGCCGAGAACGGCACCGTGTACCGCAACGAACTCTCCGGCGCCCTTCACGGCCTCACCCGCGTGCGCGGCTTCACACAGGACGACTCCCATCTGTTCGTGACTCCGGAGCAGCTCGAGTCCGAAGCGACCCGGGTGTTGGAGTTCGTCATCTCGATGCTGCGCGATTTCGGCCTGGACGACTTCGAACTCGAGCTCTCCATGCGCGACGACGAGAAGTCGAAGTGGATCGGCACCGACGAGTTCTGGGAGTACTCGACGAACGCCCTGCGCAACGTGGCGGTGGCCAGCGGACTCAAGCTCACCGAGGTCCCGGGGGAGGCCGCGTTCTACGGCCCGAAGATCGACCTCAAGACACGCGACGCCATCGGACGCACGTGGCAGCTGTCGACCGTGCAGGTCGATCCGAACCTGCCGGAGCGCTTCGGTCTGGAATACACCGGTCCCGACGGCGAGAAGCACCGCCCGATCATGATCCATCGGGCACTGTTCGGATCGATCGAACGCTTCTTCGCCATCCTCCTCGAGCACTACGCGGGCGCGTTCCCGGTGTGGCTGGCTCCGGTGCAGGTGGTCGGCATCCCGGTGGCCGAGGAGTACGCCGAGCACCTCGAGCAGATCGTCGCGCGCCTGCGGGCAGCCGGCGTCCGTGCCGAGGTCGATCGATCCGATGACCGGATGCAGAAGAAGATCCGCACGCACACGGCGCAGAAGGTGCCGCTGCAGCTGATCGCGGGCGAGCAGGACCGCGCCGCGAACGCCGTCTCGTTCCGCTTCCGCGACGGCACCCAGGAGAACGCGATACCGGTCGATGTCGCGGTCGAGCGCATCATCGCGTCGATCCGGGACAAGGCGCTGGTCAACACCGCGGAGGATCTGGCGTGACCCACGCCGGTGAACCGGGCGACAGCGTCGACGCGGCCTCGCTCGCCGGCGTTCCCGACGCCTTTCAGCGCCTCTGGACGCCGCACCGGATGGCGTACATCCAGGCCGGTCCCCAGGTGCTGCGGGATGATTGTCCCTTCTGTGCCGCCCCGGAGAGATCCGACGAGGACGGGCTGATCGTCGCTCGGGGCAAGACGGCCTACGTGCTGCTGAACCTCTTCCCTTACAACTCTGGTCATCTTCTGGTCTGCCCGTACCGTCACGTGGCCACCTACGATCAGGCGAGCGCTGACGAGGTCGCCGAGATCGGGGAACTCACGCAGATCGGCATGCGGGTTCTCCGCGAGGTTAGCCGGTGCGACGGGTTCAATCTCGGAATGAACCAGGGGGCGGTCGCGGGTGCCGGCGTGGATGAGCACCTTCACCAGCACATCGTGCCGCGGTGGCGTGCCGACGCGAACTTCTTCCCGATCATCGGGCGCACCAAGGCCCTGCCCCAGCTGCTCGGCGAGGTGCGCGCGGCAGTGAGTGCGGCCTGGCCGGCGTAGGACTCAGCGCACGCGCTGAACGTCGAACTGCATCTGCGGGGCGGCGTAGTGGTCCTGCGCCTGCACCAGCTGCAGCTCCCGCTGCCCGGACTCGTGGGTCATCGCCAGCAGCGCGAAGACGCTGGAGGTCGTTCGTGCGAGAGCGTCCGCCGCATCGTCCGACCTGTTCAGGTGCGCGGTGAAGAGTGCGGCGGTGACGTCGCCGGATCCGTTCGCCTTCATCGGGATCCGCGGTGTCTGCACGATCCACGCACCGTCGTCGGTGACAGCGAGCATCTCGATCGTGTCCTGAGGGCTGTCCGGCCGCTCGACGCTCGTGACGAGCACGGTACGCGGCCCCATCTCGCGCGCGGCGTCGGCGGCCGCGAGCGTGGAGTCGAGGTCGTCGGGTTGGGTGCCGGTCAGGAATCCCAGCTCGAACTGATTCGGAGTGATGATGTCGGCTGCCGGCACGACCCGCTCCCGGAGCAGGACGGGGATGGCGGGCGCGACGAAGCATCCGCTCCGGGCATTGCCCATCACCGGATCGCACGCGTAGATCGCCGACGGATTCGCGGCCTTCACGCGCGTGACCGTGTCGAGGATCACATCGGCGATGCCTTCCCCGCCCTGGTAGCCGGAGAGCACGACGTCGATGTCTCCGAAGGCGCCGCGCTCTTCGATTCCGAGGATGACATCGCGCACGTCATCCGGGCTGATGAGCGGCCCCCGCCACGCGCCGTAGCCGGTGTGGTTGGAGAAGTTCACGGTGTAGACCGGCAGCACCTCCACTCCGATGCGCTGAAGCGGGAAGACGGCGGCGGAGTTGCCGACGTGGCCGTACGCGACCGCGGACTGGATGGAGAGGATCTTCACCCGTCCGATCATGCCACCCCGTCGGCGAGGCCCCGCACGCCCTCGACGGCGTCGGCGATGTCGCCTGCGAGACGATCCGCGTCGCGGTCGTCCAGCTCGTGGACGGTGAGCCGCAGCCGCTGGGACGGACGCGAGGCGGGGGACAGCACGAAGTCGTCCCCGGCCCTGGCGAGCCAGCCGCGACGCATGAGGTGGATCGTGACCTCGGCCGCGGGAACTCCGACGTCGACCCAGAGATTGAGTCCGTCCGGCTCGGTCGCGTCGATGCCCCGCGAGGCGAGCCGCGTGACGAACGCGGCGTTGCGCGCGGCGTAGTGCTCCGCGGCGTCCGCGATGGCGGCATGAACCTCCGGATCGATCATGAGGGCGTGCACGAGTCGTTGCAGCAGGTGGCTGACCCAGGTGGTGCCGGGGGTCAGGCGAAGAGCGAGCCGAGACGCGGTCTCGGGGTCGGAGGAGGTCACCGCCAGACACATGTCCGGGCCGAGGAACTTCGAGACCGACCGCACGAGAGCCCACCGGTGGTGACCGGACGGGACGACCGAGTGGAAGGTGCGGCGGGACAGCATCGAGAAGTGGTCGTCCTCGATCACCAGCAGGTAGGGGTGGTCGGCGAGCACTTCGCGCAGCTGATCGGCGCGCTCGGCGGTGAGGCTGGCGCCGGAGGGGTTCTGCGCGCGGGGGGTGCAGATGATGGCTCGTGCGCCCTCGGCGATCGCGGCGCGCAGTCCGTCGACGGTCATCCCGGAGTCGTCGCAGGCGATCGCGATCGGTCGATAGCCTCCCAGCCGCGCGGTGTGGATGCTCGTGAGAAAGCAGGGATCCTCCAAGCCGACGGCGTCGTCGCGGGTGAGCGCCTGGGCGAGGATTCGCTCGACGGCGTCGGCGGCGCCGCTGGTGATCGTGAGCCGCGATCGGGCGGCGCACGTCGCGTCCGACATCCACGCGTCGGCCCACGACTCCAGTCCGGGATCGATGACCGGTTCGCCGTAGAGCACGGGTCGCCCGGCGGCCCGGGTGAGCGCGCGGGAAGGATCGGGAATGCGCGCGGGATCGGGGTTCCCGGTGCCGACGTCGCGCAGAGCACTGTCGGGCGCGAAGCCTTCCTGTGCGACGAGGCGGCGAGCGGTCACGCGCGTGCCACCGCGCCCGCGTGCGATGACCAGACCGGACTGGGCCAGGTGCCGGTAGGCGGCCACGACCGTGTTGCGGTTGACGCCGAGGTCGGCCGCGAGCGACCGAACGGGCGGGAGGGTCGCGCCGGGCGGAAGAACACCGCTTTCGATCGCGGATCGCACGCTGTCCGCGATCTCGCTCGCGGTCGCGCCGACGATGTGAGCGTGCATGAGGTCGATCCTCTCGTGTTCGAGGGCCCGAACCCGACAATGCTATCGTTTGGCCTAGATCAAAATCCTGTCTTGTCTGCGTCGCAGCGGGCGGCATGTCGAAGGGACGACCGTGATGACGAATGCAACCGGATCAGACCGTGTGAAACGCGGACTCGCGGAGATGCTGAAGGGCGGCGTCATCATGGACGTCGTCACGGCGGATCAGGCCAAGATCGCCGAGGACGCCGGCGCGGTCGCCGTCATGGCGCTCGAGCGCGTTCCCGCCGATATCCGCGCGCAGGGCGGTGTCGCGAGGATGAGCGACCCCGACCTCATCGACGACATCATCGGGTCGGTGTCGATCCCGGTCATGGCCAAGGCCCGCATCGGCCACTTCGTCGAAGCACAGGTGCTGCAGGAGCTCGGCGTCGACTACATCGACGAATCCGAGGTGCTCTCGCCGGCCGACTACGTCAACCACATCGACAAGTGGCGCTTCACGGTGCCGTTCGTGTGCGGCGCGACGAATCTCGGGGAGGCGCTGCGCCGCATCAACGAGGGCGCCGCGATGATCCGTTCCAAGGGCGAGGCCGGCACCGGAGACGTCTCGGAGGCGACCAAGCACATTCGCAAGATCACCTCGGAGATCAATGCCCTGCGCTCGATGACCCGCGACGAGCTCTATGTGGCGGCCAAAGACCTGCAGGCGCCGTACGAACTCGTCGCCGAGGTCGCCGAGACCGGCGCACTGCCCGTGGTGCTCTTCGTCGCCGGGGGAGTGGCGACACCCGCGGACGCCGCGATGATGATGCAGATGGGTGCGGACGGCGTCTTCGTCGGCTCCGGCATCTTCAAGTCCGGCAATCCCGCGGAGCGAGCGGCGGCGATCGTCAAGGCCACGACCTTCTACGACGACCCGAAGGTCATCGCCGATGTCTCGCGCGGGCTCGGCGACGCCATGGTGGGCATCAATGTCGCCGACCTTCCCGCACCGCACCGCCTCGCCGAGCGTGGCTGGTAGCCCTCGCGTCGGCATCCTCGCGCTGCAGGGCGACGTGCGCGAGCACGAGCGCGTCCTGCGAAGTCTCGGTGCCGAGGTCGTGTCGATTCGCCGGCCCGATGAGCTGCTCGCCGTCGACGGGCTGGTGCTTCCCGGCGGGGAATCCACCGTCATCGACAAGCTGGCGCGCGGGTTCGGTGTGGCGGAGCCGCTCTCGCGTGCGATCGCGGCCGGCCTTCCGGTTTACGGGACCTGTGCCGGACTGATTCTGCTGGCCGATCGCCTGGAGGACGGGATCGAGGGGCAGCGCACGTTCGGTGGGCTCGACGTCACCGTGAGGCGAAACGCCTTCGGCGGACAGGTCGAGTCCTTCGAGGCTTCGGTGGCGGTGCCGACGTTCGGCGGACCGCCCGTCGACGCCGCCTTCATCCGCGCCCCTCTCGTGGTGTCGACGGGGCCGGGTGTGGAGGTGCTCGCAGAGCTGGACGACGGGGGAATCGTCGCCGTGCGCCAAGGCAACGCGATCGGCACCGCCTTCCATCCCGAGGTCTCGGGAGAGCGGCGATTCCACGAGCTGTTCCTGTCGCTGGTGCGCGCCGCCTGACGTCGGCGCGGCGCGGGCGTCCGCCCTCGATAGACTGGAGGGCATGTCCGGCCACTCCAAGTGGGCGACGACCAAGCACAAGAAGGCCGTCATCGACGCCCGACGTGCGAAGTCGTTCGCCAAGCTCATCAAGAACATCGAGGTCGCCGCCAAGATCGGCGGTGCGGATCTCGCAGGCAATCCGACGCTGTACGACGCCGTGCAGAAGGCGAAGAAGACGTCGGTCCCCAACGACAACATCGATCGCGCCATCAAGCGCGGTGCCGGCATCGGCGGGGATGCCGTCGAGTACCAGACGATCATGTACGAGGCATACGGGCCGCACGGGGTCGCCCTCATGGTCGAGTGTCTGACCGACAACAAGAACCGCGCGGCGGCGGAGGTGCGCACCGCGCTCACCCGCAACAACGGAACGCTCGCCGACCCGGGAAGCGTCGCCTACAACTTCACGCGCAAGGGCGTCATCGTCGTCTCGGACGAGGGCACCACGGAAGATGACGTCATGCTCGCCGTCCTCGACGCGGGAGCAGAGGAGGTCGAGTCGCACCCGAAGGGCTTCGAGGTCCTCACCGAGGCCTCCGATGTCGTCGCCGTGCGGAAGGCCCTGCAGGATGCCGGCATCGATTACGAATCGGCCGACGTGGAGTTCGTGCCGAACCTGAAGGTCGAGGTCGACGCCGACACCGCGCGCAAGGTCTTCCGTCTGATCGACGCGCTCGAGGACAGCGATGACGTGCAGAACGTCTTCAGCAACGTCGACCTCACCCCCGAGGTCCAGGCCGAACTCGAGGAGGACGACGACGAGTGACGGCAGGCGCGCCTTCCGGCGCGTAGGCGGATGCTCGCCTAGCGTGATCGCGTGACACTGCGTGTTCTCGGCATCGACCCGGGCCTGACCCGCTGCGGGATCGGTGTCGTCGACGTCGCACCGGATCGCTCTGCTTCCCTCGTTCACGTCGGCGTCGTGCGGTCGTCGACGGACGCGCCCATCGAGGTGCGCCTGGCCGCCATCGCACGGGGCATCCGCGAGGTGATCCGGGAGCACGCCCCATCGGTGGTCGCCGTGGAACGGGTCTTCGCCCAGAACAACCGCAGCACCGTGATGGGCACCGCTCAGGCCAGCGGCGTGGCCCTGATGCTCGCTGCGGAAAGCGGACTGCCGGCGGCGACCCACACTCCGAGCGAGGTCAAGGCGGCCATCACCGGGTACGGCTCGGCCGACAAGCGCCAGGTGCAGGTCATGGTGGCGCGGGTGCTCCGCCTCGACGATCTGCCCAAGCCCGCCGACGCGGCGGACGCGCTGGCCCTCGCGCTGTGCCACGCCTGGCGCGGGTCGCCCATGACTGCTCCCGCGCGCGCCGGTGGAACGCTCACTCCGGCGCAGCGAGCGTGGTCGCAGGCGGAGCGAGCGACCCGCCGCTAGCGTGTCGCTCGAACATAGATCCGAACCCGACCCTAGGCTCGACGCATGATCTCCTCTCTGCGCGGACGCGTGCTCCACACCGAACCCGACAGCGTCGTGATCGAGGTGGGTGGCGTCGGGTTCCAGGTCGCCGTCACGTCGCAGGTCGTGCGTGCCGCGCGCGTGGGGGAGGAACTCCGGCTCCACACGTCGCTCATCGTGAGAGAGGATGCGCTCGCACTGTTCGGGTTCACCGAACGCGAGGAGCTGATCGTCTTCTCGCAGCTGTTGAGCGTCACTGGCGTCGGCCCCAAGTCGGCCCTGGGCGTGCTGTCGACGCTCACCGTGCCGCAGATCGCCGATGCCGTCACCGCCGACGACGATGCCCCCTTCCGCCGGGTCTCGGGGATCGGACCGAAGACGGCCAAGCTGATCGTGGTGCAACTGGCCGGAAAGCTCGCCCCCTCCAAGCCCGCCGTCGGCGCGAGCAGCGGCGACTCCGGCCTGGACGTGCCCGCACAGGTGGTGGAAGCGCTCGTCGGACTGGGGTGGCCGGAGCGCCTCGCTGCCGAGACCACGGCCGCCGTGGCGGCGCGAACGGAGACGGAGGCGACGACCGTGGCGGGACTGCTGCGCGCCGCGCTGGCGGAGCTCGGCCCGGCGCGCAAGGAGCGTGCGCATGGATGAGGAGAACGACCCGCGCGTGGCCGATGCGCAGATCGCCGACGATTCGGAGCTGGCGATCGAGGGGGCGCTGCGTCCGTCCTCGCTCGATGAATTCATCGGACAGCACAAGGTCCGAGGTCAGCTGCAGCTGCTCCTCGAAGCCGCCCGCATCCAGCAGCGTCCCGCCGATCACATCCTCCTGGCCGGTCCGCCCGGGCTCGGCAAGACCACCCTCGCGATGATCGTCGCCCACGAGAGCTCCCGCGCCCTGCGGCTCTCCAGCGGACCGGCGATCCAGCACGCCGGCGACCTGGCAGCGCTCCTGTCGAGTCTGCTGCCGGGCGAGGTGCTGTTCATCGACGAGATCCATCGGATGGCGCGTTCGGCCGAAGAGATGCTGTACCTCGCGATGGAGGACTTCCGCATCGACATCATGGTCGGCAAGGGCGCCGGCGCGACCAGCATCCCGCTCGATCTGGCTCCGTTCACGCTGGTGGGGGCGACGACGCGGTCGGGGCTCCTGCCGAACCCGCTGCGGGACCGCTTCGGCTTCACCGCCCATCTGGAGTTCTACGACGCCGGCGAACTCGAAGAGGTCGTGGCGCGCTCCGCGCGCACACTGGAAGTGGCGCTGCCGCCGCAGGCTCGCGCTGAGATCGCACGCCGGTCGCGCGGCACACCGCGCATCGCTAATCGGCTGCTGCGCCGGGTGCGTGACTACCTGATCGTCCACGGCCGCGGAACCGAGGCGGGGGTGCGCGACGTCGATGCGGCGCTCGAGCTGTATGACGTCGATCCGATCGGGCTCGATCGCCTCGACCGTGCGGTGCTGGATGCGCTGGTGCGCCGATTCCGCGGCGGTCCCGTCGGGCTCAACACGCTCGCCGTGACCGTGGGCGAGGAGGCGGATACGATCGAGGCCGTGGTGGAGCCGTATCTGGTGCGCATCGGGTTCATGGGGCGCACACCGCGCGGGCGCATCGCCACCCCGGAGGCCTACGCCCACCTCGGCGTGCCGCACGCAGAGGCGGCCCTGAGATTCGATGACCTATAATCTCTGGAGGCTCCGGCCCATCCCACCCCGATGATCCGCGCGTCCGCGCGCGCGACCGAAAGGCATCGCCTCGCCCATGGACTTCGCGCTCTTCTTCTCGAACTACGGCCTGATCATCCTCCTGGTCCTGCTCCTCGTCTTCATGTTCTGGAGCTCCCGCCGGCGGATGCAGAAGCAGAAGCTCGAGCAGGAGGAGAAGGCGCGCCAGACGGTCCCGGGTGCCGAGGTGCTGATGCAGGGCGGCCTGTACGGCACCATCGTGTCGTTCGACGGCGACAACCTCGACCAGCCCGCGGTGGTCGAGATCGCGCCGGGCGTGGAGATCAAGGTGCACAGCCAGGCCATCCTGCGTGTCGTGAACCCGACCGAGGGCGTCGTCACCGAAGACGAGTTCCTCGAGGCGGAGGCCAGCCAGGAGGAGTACGCCGACGGCGTCGCCGATGGTGAGATCTCGTCCCTGAGCGACGACGCGCGAGAGGCCCGCGAGAACGACGACAAGAGCAAGCCCGACGCCTGAATCCGCGTCCGCCCGCTCTGTAGAAAGCTGATCCTCCGTGGCGACACCCACCCCCGTCCGGCACGCCTGGCGCGCACTCATCGGACTGCTGGCGATCACCGGCGTCCTCTTCGGCATCAACGCGCTGGGGGTGTACGTCTTCCAGCAGAGCTCGTGGGCACCGGAACTGGCGCTCGACCTGCAGGGCGGCACGCAGATCGTCCTCGAAGCCCAGACCGAGGACGGCGTGGCTCCGTCCGACGAGCAGATGCAGCAGGCGGTCACCATCATCCGCCAACGCGTCGATGCGTCGGGCGTCGGTGAGGCCGACGTCACCACCGAGGGCGGCACGAACATCGTCGTCCAGATTCCCGGCGAAGCCGACGAGCAGACGCGTGAGCGCATCGAGGCGTCGGCGCAGCTCCAGCTGCGCGCCGTGCTGTTCGCAGGATCGGCGCCCAACACCTACGTCGGTGAGGACGGCAACGCGACCCCCTACCCGACGCCGGACCCGACCCTCGAGGCGACGCCGAGCATCGAGCCCACCGACGGCAGCGACACCAACTGGATCACACCGGCGCTGCAGGCGGAGTTCCTCGCTTACGACTGCGCCGACCCCGCCAACGATCCGGCGAACGCTCCCGCCGATGAGCCCCTCATCACCTGCGACGCGGGCAATACGATCAAGTACATCCTGGGACCGGTGGAGCTCGACGGGTCGTCGATCGACGACGCGACCTCCGGCCTGGAGCAGACCACCAACCGCTGGGCCGTGAATCTCGACTTCGATGACGAGGGCACGCAGATCTTCGGCGAGATCAGCCAGCGTCTGTACGGGGCGACGTCGCCGCTGGATCAGTTCGCGTTCGTGCTCGACGGCTACGTGCTCACCGCCCCGCAGATGAACTCCATCATCCTGGGCGGCAATCCGAGCATCACCGGTGATTTCACGCAGGAGAGCGCCCAGGTGCTCGCCGATCAGCTGAAGTACGGCGCGCTGCCGCTGAGCTTCGAGGTCGTCAGCTCCGACACGATCTCCGCCACGCTCGGGACGCAGCAGCTCCAAGCCGGTCTCATCGCGGGACTGATCGGTCTCGGGCTCGTGGCCGTCTATTCGCTGATCGTCTACCGAACGCTCGGCTTCGTCATCATCGCGAGCCTCGGTGTCATGGCGGTGCTCACCTACATCATGCTCGCCATCCTCGCGTGGCGTATGGGTTTCCGGCTGTCGCTGGCCGGTGTCGCCGGTCTGATCGTCGCGATCGGTTTCACCGCCGACTCGTTCATCGTGTACTTCGAGCGCATCCGCGACGAGCTCCGCGACGGCAAATCGATCACCTCGGCCGTGGAAGACGGATGGTCGCGGGCCAAGCGGACGATCTACATCTCCAAGTCGATCAACATCCTCGCGGCGGTCGTGCTGTACGTCCTGGCGGATGCCACGGTGAAGGGGTTCGCCTTCACCCTCGGACTCACGACCGCGATCGACATCCTCATCTTCATCCTGTTCACCCATCCGGTGATGCAGCTGCTCGCCCGC
>NZ_DEPK01000242.1:0-3001 GCF_002358725.1 Microbacterium sp. UBA3394 | reverse complement strand
CCCTCGACCGGATACGGGCCGGGACGCAGCGTGAAGTCGTTCACGCGGTAGAAGTCGCCGTGGAAGTCGACGTTCTCCTCCGTCCAGAGTGCGCGCAGCACCTCGATGAACTCGGCGGAGCGGCGATAGCGCTCGTCGTGTTCCAGCCACGGGAGTCCGAGCTTCGTGTACTCGTCCTTGAACCAGCCGCTGACGACGTTCACCGCGGCGCGGCCGTGGGAGAACTGGTCAGCGGTCAGGATGTACTTCGCCAGCACCGCCGGCTCCCACAGGCCCGGGTGCACGGCCGCAATGACCTTGAGACGCTCGGTCGCGAGCAGCAGCGCAAGACTGATCGAGGTCGACTCGTGCTGCTGAGCTGCGCCGTAGCTCGACAGGTAACGCACCTGGCTGAGGGCGTACTCGAACCCGACGCGCTCCGCCGTCTGGGCGAGTCGCACGTTGTACTCGTAGTCCCACGACGTGCGCTGCTCGATGTTCGAGACGACCAGTCCCCCGCTGACATTGGGGACCCAGTACGCGAACCGAAGCGGCTCATGGAGGAGAGAAGGAGAATCGGTCATGACGACACGATCCGCCGACCCGGGGTGCGGGTCAATCGATGTGTCGGTGTGTGTCTTCACGTGACGTCATGCGAAGACACACACCGAAACGTCAGATTCCGTCGACGTCATCCCGGGTGGTCGAGCGACGCGTGACGCGCTCTCCGCTCGCGGGATCCGTCTCGGTGCGCGTGACCGTGTCACTGCGACGACGGCGCGCGACGAGCATGAGACCGATGATGAACACGAGGAAGCCCGCCCCCATCAGGATGTAGCCGATGAGGTCGAGGTTCACCCACTCCACGTCCACGTTCACCGCGAACGCGAGGATGGCACCGATCACGAAGAGGGCGATTCCGCCTCCGATACTCATAGCGAGGTCCTTTCCGCCGATGTGCGAGGGTCATCGACTTCTCAGCCACTGATCCTTCCGAACCGGCTGCATCTCGCGCGCGGGCTTGACAACAGGCGTCGGTCTACGGTTCTGCGGTCGCAGACGGCGAGATCGTGATGAATGACGGATGCTTCGCCGCCCGGCCGTCACCGGACGAGGTCCCCGTCAGACGCCGGCGAACCCACGGCCCCAGGTGGTCGCGGGTGTATCTGCCGGCTCCCAGTCTTGGCACCTCGAGGGGCGGCATCGACCACCACTCCCCCGGCGCCTCGACACCCAGCGCATGCAGCACTCGCGCTGCGACCCGATGATGCCCGCGGGCGTTCATGTGAAGTCGATCCTGAGCCCAATAGCCCGGTGTCGAGAGCTCGCGATCCGGCCAGTTGAGCGCGCGCACCACGTCGTTCCGGCCTTCGACCCGCGCCACCACCTGTCGCGAGAGGGCATCGCCACGCGACTGAATGAGGCGCGACAGCGGAAGCTGCGCGGAAGGATTCGCGCCGGACAGGAGGATGAGCGTCACGCCCTCCTCGTCACACCGCTGAAGGACGCGGCCGAAAGCATCGACGACACGCGACAGCGGGATGCGCGGGCGCAGCATGTCGTTGCCGCCGCCGTTGAACGACACGTGGGTCGGTCTGAGTGCGAGCGCGCGCTCCAGCTGTTCATCGACGATCGGCCAGATGAGTTTGCCGCGGATGGCGAGGTTGGCGTACTCGATGGGCCGGCCCGTCCCGTCCGCCCATCCTTTCGCGACGAGATCGGCCCATCCGCGGACCGAACCGTCCGGAAGCTCGTCGCCCACACCCTCGGTGAACGAGTCGCCGATCGCGACGTACCTCACCGAGTCGCCCCTGGTGTCATCCCTCATCCAACGCCACCCCGCGGCGATCCACGAGACCCCAGGTGCCCACCGCGGCGACGGCGAAGAAGGCACCGAAGACCGTGAACAGCACCGGAGCGCCTCCGATGCCGAGCAGAAGGGGTACCGACAGCGGGGCGACGATCGATGCGATCCGCCCGGCGCCCGCCGCCCAGCCGGCGCCCGTGGCCCGCAGCGACGTCGGATACATCTCGGGTGTCACCGCATAGAGCGCGCCCCACGCCCCGAGGTTGAAGAACGACAGCGCCATCCCGGTGAGGAGGATCATCGCCTCGGTCGACGCGGTGCCGAACAGCAGCGCGGCGACGGCGCTTCCGATGAGGAAGACCGACAGTGTCGCGCGCCGCCCCCAGACCTCGATGAGCCACGCCGCCACGGCGTATCCCGGAAGCTGGGCGAGGGTGATCCACAGCGTGTACTCGAAGGAGCGCACCAGGTCGAAACCCTGGGCGACCAGAAGCGTCGGGATCCAGATGAACGCGCCGTAGTAGGAGAAGTTCACGCAGAACCACACCAGCCACAGCGCGCTGGTGCGCACCCGAAGATCGGGCTGCCACAGGGCGCGCACAGAAGCCTTGGGCGGGGTGGTCGCCTGCGGTGCCGGTGAGACCGATGGCGCCGGCCGCCGGTGCGCCGGTGGGCGCGTCGAGGCCGCTTCGAACGTCGCGACGATCTCGTCCGCCTCCTGGTGACGACCGCGGCGCTCCAGCCAGCGCGCTGATTCCGGCAGTCCCCAACGCACGACGAGGGCGTAGGCGGCGGGGATCGCACCGAGAGCGAAGGCCCAGCGCCACCCGTCGTCGGAGAGCGGGATGACGAGGTACCCGATGAGGGCCGCAGCGGTCCAGCCGAGGGCCCAGAAGGCCTCGAGGATCACGATGACGCGGCCGCGGATGCGCGCGGGAGCGAACTCGCTCACATACGTCGAGGCCACGGGCAGCTCGGCGCCGAGCCCGAGCCCGACGAGGAAACGCAGGACGAGGAGGGCCGCGAGTCCGCCGACGAGGGCGCTGGCCCCGGTCGCGAGCCCGTACACCAGCAGGGTCAGGGCGAATACCTGGCGACGGCCGATACGATCGGCCAGGAGCCCGCCGATGCTCGCACCGATCGCCATGCCGATGAATCCGATCGACGCGATCCAGGCGGTCTCCCCCGGCACGAGGTCCCACTGCTGGGCGAGCG
>NZ_DEPK01000140.1:14038-19636 GCF_002358725.1 Microbacterium sp. UBA3394 | reverse complement strand
GCAGCCCGCCTCGGCTACGCCGGACCCGACCCCCGCGCGGCCTCCCTGCGGCGCGGGCGCAGCGGCATCGTCGCGGTGGTGTTCGAGGAGCACCTCGGCACCGCCTTCCTCGACCCGGTGAAGACCCTCATGATGGATGGGCTCACCGACGAGGTCGCGCCCCTCGGCGCGGGCCTGCTGCTGCTCCGCGACCACGATCCCTCCGGCGCCGGCCCGTCGCTGACGACGGCGCCGATCGATGCCGCCGTGCTGATCGGCTGCAGCGGGATGCTGCGCGAATCCCTTGCGACCGTGACCGCCCGCGGCCTCCCCGTGGTCGTGATCGAGGGCGACGCGGGCGAGAGCGTGCCGCGCATCATGCTCGACAACCGCGACGCGCAGCGTCAGGCCGCCAGTCACCTGCGCTCGCTCGGTCACCGCCGCGTCGTGGTGCTCTCGCTTCCCACGCGGTCTCAGCGTCCGCGCGGATGGGTCGCCGCCGACGAGCCGGTCGAGGTCGACGTCACGCGCGACCGCCTTGCCGGCGCGTGGGATGTGTTCCCCGACGCGTCGGTGTACGCCGCGGCGGCCAGCTCGATGGACGAGGGCTTCCATGCCGTCCGCGACATCCTGAACGTACCCCCCGATCGCCGCCCCACGGCCATCATCGCGCAGAGCGACCTGCTCGCCGCCGGCGCGGTGCGGGCGGCCGAAGACCTGGGGCTCCGCGTGCCCTTCGACCTCAGCGTGACGGGGTTCGACGGCGTCGCCGTGGACGGTCTGGCGCCCCATGAGCTCACGACACTCGTGCAGCCTGCGCTGGAGAAGGGCCGTGCCGCCGGTCGCGCGGTCGCCGCGATGCTCGAGGACGCACCGCCGCCGACGATCACGTTCACGTGCGAATTCCGCGTCGGGAATACCACGGCCGAGCCGGCGGCGTTCCGCGATTGAGCTGGTCGACGGGCGTGCAACGTCGGCAGCTCGACGAGGCCACGCGCGCCTTCCCTCCCGGTAGAGTGGACGCACAGACCCCCTATCGCCCGAGCCGACGGTGATCACCGTTCCCGGCTGACGACTTTCGAGGAGGCCGCCATGCTGGTCCTCCTTGCCGCGTTCGCCGTCGTCCCGCTGGTGATGCCGTGGCTGGTACACCGCCTCGGGGCGCGCGCGTTCCTCATCGCCGCGGTGCTCCCGACCGCCGCGTTCGTGCAGGCCGCCGCGCAGACCGTGCCGGTCATGTCGGGGGAGATCCCGTTCGAATCCGTCGCGTGGATCCCGCCGCTCGGTGTCGACCTGTCCATGCGCATGGACACGCTGTCGTGGCTGATGACCCTCGTCGTCACCGGCATCGGTGCCCTCGTGCTGGTCTACTGCCGGTGGTACTTCGCCGACGGCGGTTCCGGGCTCGGGCAGTTCAGCGCCGTGCTGCTCGCCTTCGCGGGAGCGATGTACGGGCTGGTCCTCACGGACGATCTCGTGGTGCTCGTGATGCTGTGGGAGGTCACGAGCGTGCTGTCGTACCTGCTGATCGGGTACTACAACCGGCGTGCGTCCAGCCGCCGCGCGGCCCTGCAGGCGCTGCTCGTGACCACGCTGGGCGGTCTCGTCATGCTCATCGGCGTCGTGCTGCTCGTGGTCGATGCCGGCACATCGAGCATCTCGACCATCCTCGCCGAGGCCCCGACGGGGCCGATCGTCGACGCCGCGGTCGTCATGCTCCTCGTGGGCGCCCTGTCGAAGTCGGCGATCTTCCCCTTCCACTTCTGGCTGCCGGGCGCGATGGCCGCCCCCACGCCCGTCAGCGCCTATCTCCACGCCGCGGCGATGGTGAAGGCGGGCATCTATCTCATCGCCCGCTTCGCGCCCGTTTTCGCGTTCTCACCCGTGTGGCAGCCGATCGTCATCGGACTCGGCGTCTTCACGATGCTCCTCGGCGGATTCCAGGCGCTCCGCGAGACCGACCTCAAGCGCATCCTCGCCTTCGGAACCGTCAGTCAGCTCGGCTTCCTCACCGTCGTCCTCGGATACGGCACGCGCGACGCGATCCTCGCCGGTCTCGCCCTGCTGCTCGCGCACGCGCTGTTCAAGTCGGCGCTGTTCTTGGTCGTCGGCATCATCGACCACCAGCTGTCCACCCGCGACATCCGCGAGATCAGCGGACTCGGACGTCAGACGCCCGTGCTCGCGACGGTCAGCATCGTCACGATCGCCTCGATGGCAGGCGTGATCCCGACCCTCGGCTTCGTCGCCAAGGAGGCCGCGCTGACCGCGCTGCTGCACGATGCCCTGCAGGGCGCCCCCTTCGCGATCATCGCGCTGGCCGGCGTCACGCTCGGCTCGGTGTTCACGGTCGCCTACGGCATCCGCTTCATCTGGGGAGCGTTCTGGACCAAGCGCGACGCCGAGGGCGACGCGCTCACGCCCGTCGAGTGGCCCCGCCCGCCGATCGGATTCGTCGCCGTGCCGGTCGTGCTGGCCGTGCTCACCGTCGTGGCGGGGTTCGCCTCCCCCCTCCTCGACGCCGTACTCGCCCCCTACGCCGACACCGCGCCGGCGGCCGCCCCGGGTCTCGTCGCCCCCGAGGAGACCTACCATCTCGAACTGTGGCACGGGCTCGAGCCGGCGCTGTTCATCTCGCTCGGCACGCTCGCCCTCGGCGCCGCGGTGTTCTGGAGCACGAAGCGCCGACCGTGGGGCTCGCGGATGCTGCCGTTCAGCGCGCCGGATGTCTACAACGCCGCGCTCCGCGGCGTGGCACGGCTGTCGGTGGAGGTCACGAGCCTCACGCAGCGGGGCTCGCTCCCGATCTACGTCGGCACCATCTTCGTCGTACTGGTGGTCGGTGAGGCGGTGGCGCTGTTCGCCGGATCGGAGTGGCAGGCGGAGCTCGACGCGTTCCAGACCCCCGTGCAGCTGCTCGTCGCGCCCGTCATGATCATCGCGGGGCTGATCGCGGTCCGTGCCCGCAAGCGCTTCACCGGGGTCGCGCTCGTATCGGTCACCGGCTTCGGCATGGCGCTCCTGTTCGCCTCGAGCGGTGCGCCCGACCTCGCCCTCACGCAGATCCTCGTCGAGACGGTCACCCTCGTCGCCTTCGCGCTCGTGCTGCGCCGCATCCCTTCGCGTCTGGGGCAGCACAACGCCTCGGTCCGGCCGATCGCGCGCGCCGTGCTCGCTGCCGGGGTGGGCGTGACGATGGCCGCGATCGCGATCGTCGCCACAGCGTCGCGCGTGGCCGACCCGATCTCCCGCGCGTGGCCCGACCTGGCCTACGACATCGGGCACGGTCGCAACGTCGTCAACGTGGCGCTGGTCGACATCCGCGGGTGGGACACCATGGGCGAACTCACGGTGCTCGTGCTCGCGGCGACAGGTGTCGCCTCGCTCGTCTTCGTCACCCATCGCTCCGACACGCTGTCGGAGTTCACCGAGCCGCTGCCGCGCCTGGACGCGCGGCGCCAGCCCCTCATCGAGACGGACGAGGGCGTGAAGCCCCGCACCGACAGCTCCGAGGGCCGCCGCCTGGCCTGGCTGCTCGGCGGCACGCGCGTGCGGGCGGAGAACCGCTCGATGATGCTCGAGGTCGTCGTCCGCATCCTCTTCCACACGATCATCATCGTGTCGCTGTACCTGCTCTTCGCGGGGCACAACCTGCCCGGCGGCGGCTTCGCGGGCGGGCTCGTCGCGGGCATGGCCCTCGTCATGCGATACGTCGCGGGTGGACGGTACGAACTCGGCGCCGCCGCTCCGACCGACGCCGGACGCCTGCTGGGCATCGGCATGACCATCGCGGTCGGGTGCGCGATCCTGCCCCTGCTGTTCAGTGCGCCGCCGCTGACCCGCTGGTTCATCGAGGCCGAGACCGAGCTGCTCGGTCACGTCGAGTTCGTCACCTCGACGCTGTTCGACGTGGGGGTCTATCTCGTCGTCGTCGGGCTCGTGCTGGATGTGCTCCGCAGCCTCGGCGCCGAGGTCGACCGGCAGGCCACCGCCCAGCGCAGCGAGGCGGTGAGCGTCCGGTGACCGTCTCGCTCGTCCTCATCGTCATCATGGCCGTGCTCTTCGCCTGCGGCGTCTACGCCATGCTCGAGCGCAGCCTCACACGTGTGCTCATCGGGTTCCTGCTGCTGGGCAACGCGGCGAATCTTCTGCTGCTGATCGTCATCGGCCAGCCCGGGATCGCCCCGTTCTACGGCGCGGGCGAGGCCGACCAGATGTCGGATCCCCTCCCTCAAGCCCTCACGCTGACGGCCATCGTCATCACGTTCGCGATCTCGGCCTTCCTGCTCGCCCTCATCTACCGCTCCTGGCAGCTCGGACAGGCCGACACGGTGCAGGACGACGAGGCCGACCTCGCCGTGCGGGCCCGCGACGCCGAGGCCGAAGAGGTCATGGACGACGAGACCGAGCTCGAAGACGACGACGCCACGACCGACTTCATCGGCACCGCGACCTCACCCATCCGCGTCGTGCACAGCCGCGACTTCCCGGGCGTGCGCGACGACGCCCCCGTCGATCGCCCGCGGCGCGGCCCCGCCGACACGTCGCGGGCATCCGAGAGCGAGGACGGCGCATGATCGCCCTCGTTCCGCTCCTGGTCACGCTGCCGCTCCTCGGCGCGGCGATCGCGCTCATCGCGGGAAAGCATCGTCGCGTGCAGGTGGGGGTCTCGGTTGTCACGCTCACGGTGGTGTGCGCGATCGCGGCGGTGCTGCTGGTCGTCGTCGACATCGGCGGCAACCCGCTCGCGGTCTCGGTGGGCGGCTGGCCCATCCCCTTCGGGATCGTGCTCTACGTCGACCGGCTGTCGGCGCTGCTCATCGTCGTCTCGAGCATCGTGCTGCTGGCCGTTCTGCTCTTCTCGGTCGGTCAGGGCGCGGCGGACGGCGACGACGACACCCCGGTGTCGATCTTCCACCCGTCGTACCTGATCCTCGCCGCCGGCATCTTCAACGCGTTCATCGCCGGCGACCTGTTCAACCTCTACGTCAGCTTCGAGATCCTGCTGGTGGCCTCGTACGTGCTGATCACGCTGGGCAGCACGGAATCCCGCATCCGCACCGGCGTCGTCTACATCGTCGTGTCGCTGGTGTCCTCCATCCTCTTCCTCGCCGCGATCGCGATGATCTACGGCGCGCTCGGCACCGTGAACATGGTGCAGATCGCCGAGCGGATGGGGGAGCTGCCGCAGGAGACGCAGACGGTGCTCCACCTGCTCCTGCTCCTCGCCTTCGCGATCAAGGCCGCCGTCTTCCCCCTGTCGTTCTGGCTCCCCGACTCGTACCCGACCGCTCCCGCCCCGGTGACGGCGGTGTTCGCCGGGCTCCTCACCAAGGTCGGCGTCTACGCGATGATCCGCACCGAGTCGCAGCTGTTCCTCGACAACGACCTCAACCTGCTGCTGCTGATCGCGGCGCTGGCGACGATGATCGTCGGCATCCTCGGCGCCCTCGCCCAGGCCGAGCTGAAGCGCATCCTGTCGTTCACGCTCGTCAGCCACATCGGATACATGGTGTTCGGACTCGCGATCGCGACACCGCTGTCGATCGGCGCGACGATCTACTACATGGTCCACCACATCGTGGTGCAGACCACGCTGTTCCTCGCCGTCGGCCTCGT
>NZ_DEPK01000140.1:0-13652 GCF_002358725.1 Microbacterium sp. UBA3394 | reverse complement strand
CTGATCGCGGCGCTCTACTTCATCCCGGCCATCAACCTCGGCGGCCTTCCGCCGTTCTCCGGATTCATCGGCAAGTTCGCGCTCTTCGACGCCGCCGCCGAGGTGGGGACCCCGATCATGATGGTGATGATGGTCGGCGGCATCGTCACCAGCCTGCTCACCCTCTACGCCCTCATGCGGGCGTGGAACCTGTCGTTCTGGCGCGAAGAGGACGACTCGGCCGAGACCGAAGCGCGCATCTCGTATCTGGATGCCGCCCCGGAGGCGTCCGTGCAGACCGAGCGACGCGTCATCCCGCGCATCATGACTGCCTCGGCCACGGGCATGGTGGCCATCACCGTCGCGCTGACGGTGTTCGCCGGGCCCATCTACGACGTCTGCACGCGGATCGGATCGGCCCTCCTCGAGCCGATGACGCTCGTGCAGCTCGAGCAGGACGAGCAGGAGTCGGAGTCATGACCTCGACACCCGTGGATCGACGCACCGCCCGCCGTGGCGCCCTCGCGCGGGCGTGGCGTCAGCTGCCGTTCCTGCTGTGGCTGGTCGCGGTCTGGATGCTGCTGTGGGGGCAGTTCACGCTCCTGGCGTTCCTCACCGGCCTCGTCGCGGCACTGCTGGTGACGCGCGTGTTCCGGCTGCCGGCCGTGGAGCTGTCGGGCCGGGTCAACCTCTGGTACGGCGCGGTCTTCATCGTCACGTTCCTCGCGGCCCTGGTGCGCGGCTCGCTCACCGTGGCGTGGCAGGTGATCTCGCCTCGACCGGTGCCCCGGTCGGCGATCATCGCCGTGCCCTCGGTCGTGGCCGACGACCTCATCATGACGCACACCGCGATCACGGCCTCGCTCATCCCGGGATCGCTCGTGATCGACATCGACCGCGATCGACGCGTGATGTACCTGCACGTGCTCGGTGTGCACAACCTCGCCGACGTCGAGCACCAGCGCGAGCACGTGCTGGTGTGGGAGCGGCGCATCGTCCGCGCCGTCGGATCGCGCGCCCAGGTCGAGCAGATCCGCGAAGCCGAACGCACGGCCGCGGAGGCGGCCCGCCAGGCCGGGAAACGGGAGGGACGATGACCGACATCCTGCTGTTCGCGATCTACGCCGTCTTCACGGCAGCTGCGCTGCTGGCGCTCTGGCGCATCGTGGTCGGCCCGTCGATCCTCGACCGTGTCGTCGCATCCGACGTGCTGCTCACCGAGATCCTGTGCGTGCTCGGCGCCGAGATGGCGCTCAACGGCCACACGCGCTCGCTGCCTGTCATGCTCATCATCGCCGCGGTCGGAGTTTTCGGGTCCATCTCGGTCGCCCGCTTCGTCGCGAGAAGGGACAACGTGGAACGATGACGACGCCGCTGCCCTTCGCTGTTGCCGCCGAGACGGTGGGATCGGCATACCCCGCCGACGGCTGGGTCGACGTCGTCGCGCTCGTGCTCATCCTCATCGGCGCCGGGCTGTGCCTGACGGCCGCGATCGGCCTGCTGCGGCTGAAGGATGTGCCCTCCCGCCTCCACGCGGCGACCAAGCCGCAGGTGCTGGGCCTCATCCTCATCTGCATCGCCGTGGCGCTGTCGCTGCGCTCGTGGCCCGTCGTGGCGTTCCTGCTGCCGGTCGTGCTCATCCAGATGGCCACGTCACCGCTGTCGGCCCACGTCATCGGCCGGCAGGCCTATCGCAACGGGACCGTCGACGAGCCCGGCCTGATCGTCGACGAGCTCGGCGGGTCGACCCAGACGCCTCCCGGCGCCGGCGGCTGACCCGCGCGAGCGGCATCCCACCCGAGCTTCATCCCCGGCCCGCGCGCCACCCCCGGCCCGGGCCCATGCGGGCATCACCCCCGCACGGATGTCGGAGAATCACGCGGATGTCGGAGGATTCGGCCGAAAACCTCCGACATCGGGCCGAATCTCCGACGTCGCGGGGGTCAGTCCGACGTCGCAGGTGGAGCAGTCCGACGTCGCGGGGCGGATCAGTCCGACGATGGGGGCGTCAGTCGGCGCCGAGGTCGAACGACGCGGCCTCGTTGGCCTCGTCGACGGCCTCGGCGAGCTCCTCGCGGTCGGCGTCGTAATCGATGGCGTGCTCGGTGATCTCCTGCGCGCCGCCCTTCTCCAGCTCGCCGACCAGCTCTCCGGTCGCGCCGCCGATGAACCCGGCGGCGGCGTAGTGCTCGAGACGGAAGCGCGAGTCGGCGATGTCGAGGTTGCGCATGGTGAGCTGGCCGATGCGATCGGTCGGGCCGAAGGCGGCATCCCCGACGCGCTCCATCGACAGCTTCTCGGCGGCGTACGAGAGCATCGGAGACGACGTGTCGAGGATGGTGTAGTCCTCGCCGCGGCGCAGACGCAGGGTGACCGAGCCGGTGATCGCCGACCCGACCCACTTCTGGATCGACTCGCGCAGCATGAACGACTGCGGCTCGAGCCAGCGTCCTTCGTACATCAGGCGCCCGAGGCGCCGACCCTGCTCGTGATAGGTCGCCAGGGTGTCTTCGTTGAGGATGCCGTTGACCAGGCGCTCGTACGCGATGAACAGCAGCGCCATGCCCGGCGCCTCGTAGATGCCGCGCGACTTCGCCTCGATGATGCGGTTCTCGATCTGGTCGCTCATACCCAGACCGTGGCGCCCGCCGATGGTGTTCGTCTCGCGCACGAGGTCGACCGGGTCGGAGTACTCGACGCCGTTGATGGCGACCGGGCGGCCCGCGTCGAAAGCGATCGTGACCTCTTCGGTGTCGATCTGCACCGACGGATCCCAGAACTTCACGCCCATGATCGGCTCGACGATCTCGAGCGACACGTTCAGGTGCTCCAGCGTCTTCGCCTCGTGGGTGGCGCCCCAGATGTTCGCGTCGGTGGAGTAGGCCTTCTCGGCCGAGTCGCGGTAGGGGAAGCCGTGCTCGACGAGCCACTCGCTCATCTCCTGGCGGCCGCCGAGCTCGGTGACGAAGTCGGCATCCAGCCACGGCTTGTAGATGCGCAGCGCGGGGTTGGCGAGCAGACCGTAGCGGTAGAACCGCTCGATGTCGTTGCCCTTGTAGGTGGAGCCGTCGCCCCAGATGTCGACGCCGTCCTCCTTCATCGCCCGCACGAGCATCGTGCCGGTCACGGCGCGGCCGATCGGGGTGGTGTTGAAGTAGGTGCGTCCGCCCGAGCGGATGTGGAACGCCCCGCACGCGAGGGCGACGAAGCCCTCCTCGACGAGCATCGTCTTGCAGTCGAGCAGTCGCGAGGCCTCGGAGCCGTACTCGGTGGCGCGGCCCGGGATCGACGCGATGTCGTCTTCGTCATACTGACCGAGGTCGCCGGTGTAGGTGTAGGGGATCGCGCCCTTGTCGCGCATCCACGCGACGGCCACGGAGGTGTCGAGACCACCGGAGAAGGCGATGCCGACGCGCTCGCCGACGGGCAGGGACTGGAGGACCTTCGACATGTCCTCCACCCTACCGATCCGCGTGCACCGGCCGATCCACGGGTGCGCGGCGCCGGCCCACCCAGACGACGCCGTAGGCGACCACGACGATCGCCGCGGCGATCCCGACGACGTACACCGCGACGCCCGCGTATCCGGGCGGCACGAGGCCGGGGTTGTTCGGGTTGAGGAACGGGTAGGGATACCAGTACCCCGGGCCGATCGTCGGATCGGTCACGAGCGGACCGCGCACGAGCGTGTAGATCACCCACGCGATCGGGAACCCGAGCACCCACAGGGTGTCGCGCCAGGGGAGCGGGCGGCGCCGTACTGCGACGAACGCATCGGCGAGCAGGAACAGCGGCGCAACCACGTGGAGAACCTCGTTCGACCACGGCACCGGTTCGGACCCCTGCGGCAGCTCCACGCCGCGCAGCAGGATGTTGTAGACGACGCCGGTGATCACCATGTAGGTCGTCACCGACACGAGGGCGATCGCGAGGGCGCGCGGTTCGCGGCGGCGCTCGCCGCCGGCATCCCTCCCGCGCGTGAGGAACCAGACGACCGCCCACGTCAGCACGATCGCCGACGACACGTTGGAGAGGATGGTGAAGAAGCTGAAGAAGTTCGCGACGGTGACGCCGAGGTCGCGGCCGTACTCCAGGGCGGATGCGATGGATGCGGCCAGCTGACGCACCACGGCGGCGAGGATGACCACGGCCATCACGCCGCGCAGTACCGTCCAGACGCGTTCGGGTGACATGGGCGTCACGCTATCCGCTTCGCGGCCCGCCAAGGTCGGAGAATCGCGCCGATGTCGGAGGATCTGCGAGGAATCCTCCGACATCGGGCCGATTCTCCGACCTCGGGGGGTCACAGGCCGGGGTCACCGGCCAGGGTCATTCGGCGCCGGCGTCCGCGGGCTTCGTGCGGGTGGGTGCGGCCTGCTCCCGGGTCGTCGTCGCCTCGGCGAGGCCCTCGCCCACGCCGCGGCCGAAGGTCTGGCCCTGGATGAGCGCGGCGAGGTCGATGCCGGTGGCCGCCTCGACGCTGTCGAAGACGGATCGCATCGCCTTGGCGCTGTCGCCGCCGATGACACTGGATGCGCCGTCGTCGCCGGAGCCGCCGATGATCGAGACGTTGCCGATCGCGGCGTAGCCCTTGGCGAACTCGGTCATGATGGCCGGCAGCACCTCGAGCACGCGCTGCGACAGGAACGCCTCCTGGTTCGACGCGATGGCCTCCGCCTCGGCCTGGACAGCCGCGGCACGGGCTTCACCCTCGGCACGGATCGCTCCGGCCTCGGCCTGCGAGGTGAGGCGACGCGCCTCGGCCTCGGCGTCGGCGCGGGCGCGCAGCGCACCGGCCTCACCGGCGGCCTTCGCCTCGGCGGCCGCTGCTTCACCGGCGGCGCGGGCCTTGTCGGCCTCCGCCTGCTGCTCGGCGATGCGCGTGCGCGCCTCGGCCTGCTTGACCTGCTCGATCGCGGCGGCCTCGGCCGAGCGCTCGCGCGTGTAGAGGTCGGCCTGTGCGCGGGTCTCCGCCTCGTAGCGCTGCGCGTCGGCGACGCGCTTGACGTCGGCGTCGAGCTGGGCCTGCTTGTTCTCGGCCTGCTGCTGCAGCACCGCCTGCTCGGCCTTCGCGCGCGCCAGCTGCTCGGCCTGCTCCGCCTCGGCGCGGGCGCGACCGACACCTGCCGCCGCATTGGCGGTGTTGGTGTCGAGCGCGGTCTGCTCGATGAGGTTCGCTTCGTCGTTGGCGATGTTCTTCTGGTTGATCGCGCGGTCGGCGTTGGTCTGCGCGATCTCCGCCGCCTGACGCTTGGCCTGGATCTCCGGTGAGCCCAGTGACTGGATGTAGCCGACGGAGTCCGTGATGCCCTTGATCTGGAACGAGTCGAGGATGAGACCCTGCTCGGCCAGCTCGTGCGAGACGTCGGCGGCGATCTGATCCGAGAACTTCTTGCGCTCGCGCATGAGCTCGACCACCGACAGCGTCGCGACGATGCCGCGGAGTGCTCCCTCGAGCTGCTCGGTCGTGAACTGCTCGATCGCGGCGTCCTGCGAGGCGAAGCGCTCGGCGGCCCGCCGCACGAACAGGGGATCCGAGCCGATCTTCACGATCGCCACGCCGTCGACGTTCAACGTGACATTGTCGAGCGACTGCGCCTCGGCGTTGAGCATCACCTGCCGCGATCGCAGCGAGATGATCTCGTGCCGCTGCGTGATCGGGTTCACGAGCGACTTGCCGTTGACGATGACCGTCACCGGCGACTCCGAGAGTTCGGAGCGGCTGGAGCCGTCGGCATCCAGCACGGTGCTCTGCACCTTCTGTTTGCGACCCGAGATGACCAGCGCCTCGTCGGCACGGGCGACCTTGATCCAGCTGCGTGCGAACAGCAGCAGGATGAGGCCGACGATGATGACCGCGACGACCGCGATCCCGACGATGATGAGAATGCCGACGAATCCGGCGACTTCCATGAAACCCCCCATTGAGAAGGGTGCGCCGGCTGTGCGCACCCGCTCACACCCTGCCAGAACGCCGCCGCCACCGCGCCCCCTTTCTGTGGCACGCGGTACCTGTCCGCGCGCAAGGGGGTCCGCCCGACCGCCTCCCGCACGTTAGCGTGGCCGGCGGCGCGGCATGAGTTCCGCGTGCACGGCACCCGACGCGAGAGGAATCCATGGCAGCGGACACGAAGAAGATTTCGCTGGTCGGATCGATCTCCCTCGGAACCGGCGTGATGATCGGCGCGGGGATCTTCGCCCTCGTCGGACAGGTGGCGGGCATTGTCGGTCCGTGGTTCCCGCTGGCGTTCCTCATCGGCGCGGTCGTCGCCGGCGTCAGCTCGTACTCCTACATCCGGTACTCGAGCGTCAACCCGTCGTCGGGCGGGATCGCGATGCTGCTCAAGGGCGCGTACGGCCCGGGCGTGATCGCCGGTTCGTTCTCGCTGTTCATGTACGTCTCGATGGTGGTGGCCGAGAGCCTGCTGGCGCGCACCTTCGGCACCTATCTGCTGCGTCCGTTCGGGCTGCAGGACTCCCCCGTCCTCGTGCCCGTGCTCGGGATCGCCGCGATCGTCGCCGCGACGATCGTGAACCTCGTCGGCAACCGCTTCGTCGAGGGGTCGGCGACCACCACGGCGGTGCTGAAGATCCTCGGCATCGCGGTGCTCGCCGTCGCCGGGCTCATCGGCGCCGCCGCGTCCGGCGGCCTCTTCTCGAGCGGCGGCTCGAGCGAGTCATCCGGCCTGTGGGGTCTGCTGGCCGGGTCGACGCTGTGCGTGCTCGCCTACAAGGGGTTCACCACGATCACGAACCAGGGCGATGACATCCGCGACCCGAGCAGGAACCTCGGCCGCTCGATCGTGCTGTCGATCCTCATCTGCACCGTGCTGTACCTGCTCATCACCCTGTCGGTGGATGCGAGCATCGGCGCGGAGGGGGCGGTGGACGCGCGCGACTACGCGCTCGCCCAGGCTGCCGAGCCGCTGTTCGGCGCATGGGGCGTGGGCATCACGGTCGCGATCGCCGTCGTCGCGACGCTCTCCGGTCTGCTCGCGAGCCTGTACTCCGTGTCGCGCCTGTACGCGATGCTGCAGGACATGCGGCAGGCGCCGGCGTTGCCCGATCGCATCCCGCGGCAGCCGCTTCTCATCACCGCCGGCCTCGCGATCGTGGCGACGGCCTTCCTGGATCTCACGCAGATCGCATCGATGGGTGCGTTCCTCTACCTGACGATGGACATCGCCGTGCAGTGGGGCGTCATCCGTCATCTTCGCGACGAGATCGACGCGAAGCCGTGGCTGCCGGCGATCACGATCATCCTCGACCTGGCGATCCTGGTCCCGTTCACGATCTTCAAGGTTCAGAGCGATCTGCTCACGGTCGTGATCGCCGCGGCGGTCGCGGCGGTGATCTTCGTCGCCCAGATCATCACGGTGCGTGCCCGCTCCCGCGCCGATGCCGGCTGAGCACCTGGCCGGACGCGCGAGCAAAACACGGGAGCTGGGCGCGCGCAACCCCCTGGCACCGAAGCGGAAGGTCGTCGATCGTGACGGCATGAGCGATGAAGACGACCTCCCACAGCCGAAGGACCACCTCCCGCCGCGCGACGAGCGCGAGCACGACGTCCCCCAGGAGACGTATCCCGACGGCGGCGCCCCCGAGGGCGAGGCCGGTGTCTCGCCCGAGACCGCCGCCGAGCCCGACAAGCCCAACCGTCACGGCGTGGATCAGATCCCGCCGCGGGGCCGTTGAGGCGGGGAGTCCGCCCTCGCTTGTCACCGAACGCCCCAACCGCGCGCTGAAGCGACCGATGGTGACAGGGGAAACGCGTGGTGCGTGGTGCGCGGTGCGCGGTGCGCGAGGTCAGCGTGGCAGACGGGGGACCGCGGCCACGAGCTGCCGCGCGTACGCCGTGCGCGGCGCGGTGAGCAGGTCGACCGTCGCTCCCTGCTCCACGATGCGCCCGTCGCGCAGCACCGCGGTGCGCTCGCAGACGGCGGCGACGGCGCTGAGGTCGTGCGAGACCAGCACGAGGGCGAGCCCGGTCTCGCGGCGCAGGTGTGCGAGCAGGTCGATCACCTGAACACGAGTGGTGAGGTCGAGCGCCGAGACGGGCTCGTCGGCGAGCAGCACGCGCGGGCGCGAGACCAGGGCGCGCGCGATCGCGATGCGCTGACGCTGACCCCCGGAGAACTCGTGCGGGTATCGCCGCATCGTGTCGGCGTCGAGGCCGACCGAGGCGAGGGCCTCGGCGACGGATGCGCGCGCACGGTCGCCCGACGCGATCCGCAGGGAGCGCAGCGGCTCCCCGACGATGCGGTCGATGCGCTGGCGGGGGTCGAGGGACGAGTACGGATCCTGGAACACCGGCTGCACCGTGCGACGGAAACGACGCATGAGCCGACGGTCGCGGCGATCGAGCGAAGCGTCGTCGAACACGACGCGGCCGGCGTCCGGTGAGTCGAGGCCGAGCAGCAGGCGCAGCGCGGTGGACTTGCCGGCACCGGACTCTCCCACGAGGCCGACCGCCTCGCCGGCTCCGACCGAGAGGGAGACGTCGTCGAGCACCGGGGTGGCGCCGTAGCCGAACGCCGCGTTCTCGAGGGCGAGAAGGGTCATGGCGATTCGCCTCCTGCCCCCGGGGTCGCATCGAGTGCGGCGTCGAGATAGCGGGCGCTGTCGACGAGCGCCCGCGTGTATGGATGCTGCGGGTCGCGCAGCACGTGGCTCACGGCGCCTTCCTCGACCACGCGTCCGTGCTGCAGCACGAGGGCGCGATCGACCATGCGCGAGACGACGGCGAGGTCGTGGCTGATGAACAGCAGGGCCATGTCGCGCTCGGCGACCAGGCGCTCGAGGAGGGCGAGCACGTCGTTCTGCACCGTCACATCCAGCGCCGTGGTCGGCTCGTCCGCGATCAGCAGACGCGGGTCGGCCGCGAGGGCGATTGCGATCGCGATGCGCTGGCGCTGCCCGCCGGACAACTCGTGCGGGTAGGCCCGCGCGATCCGCGCGTCGACGAGTGAGACGTCGGCCAACGAGCGGGAGACGGCCTCGCGCAGGTCGGCACCGCGCAGTCCGCGGTGACGGCGGAGCGGCTCGGCGATCTGTCGACCCACGCGCATGAGCGGGTCGAGGGCGGACAGCGGCTCCTGGAAGACGATCCCGGCGACGGGGCCGCGCAGGCGGCGCGTTGCGGCATCCGTCGATCCGACGATCTCGTGTCCGTCGAGCCGGGCGGATCCGGTCGCGACGACGGTATCGGGAAGGAGGCCGAGGACGGCTAGAGCGGTCATCGACTTGCCCGAGCCGGACTCGCCGACCAGGCCGACGCGCTCGCCGGCGCCGAGGGCGAAGGTCGCGTCGTCGACGAGGGTCGTGTCGCCGGCGCGGAGCGCGAGGTGCGAGACATCGAGGAGGGTCATCGGCCCCTCCGTCTCGTCGGATCGGCGACATCGCGCAGGCCGTCGGCGAGGAAGTTGACCCCGAGCACGAGCACGATCACCGCGACGCCGGGCGCGATGGCCCCGACCGGGGCGGTGAGCACGGTGCCCTGCGCCTCCTGCAGCATCCGGCCCCACGACGCGTTCGGCGGAGGTGCCCCCAGGCCGAGGTACGACAGGCTCGCCTCGGCGAGCACCGCCACGCCGAACTGCAGCGCGAGGCTCACCGCGAGGGTGGGCGCGATGTTCGGCAGGATGTGGTGCCACACGATTCCGGCGGTTCGCGTGCCGCTCGTGCGCGCGGCCGTCACGAACTGCTCCTGCAGCACGCGGCGCGAAAGGATGCGCGTGAGGCGAGCGATCACCGCCGACATCGCGAGGCCGATCGCGAGGATCGCGGAGCCGAGCGACGGACCCTGCACGGCGACGACGAGCATCGCCAGCAGCAGCACCGGGAAGGCGATCACGACGTCGAGTCCGGCGGACAGGGTGTCATCGAGCCACGGCCGCGCGAAGGCGGCGGCGAGGCCGATCGCGGTGCCGAGGACGGCGGCGATCGCGACGGCGCCGGCTCCGACAGCCAGGGCGATGCGGGCGCCGACCATCAGCTGCGACAGCAGGTCGCGGCCGAGGCGATCGGTGCCGAGCGGATGCGCGGGGCTGGGAGCGCTCAGGCGTCCGCCGCCGATGTCGGTGAGGGGATAGGGCAGCCACACGAGCGACACGAGGGCGACCACGACGACCGTCGCCGTGAGGACGAGGCCGATGACGAGGGTCGCGCGCCGGCGCCGCGGCGGGCGCGCGGCAGCGGCTCGCGGCGCGGTGGAGGCCGGTCCGGAAGCGGTCTGCACGGGCGCGGTCATCGCAGGTTCCCCGAGATGCTCGTACGCAGACGCGGATCGATGAGGCGCTGAGCGATGTCGGCGGCGAAGCCGACCAGCACGACGAACAGCGTGCTGACCACGAGCACGCCTTGGATGTTGGCGAAATCGTGCTGCTCGATACCGGTCAGCAGCATGTTCCCGAGCCCCGGAAGGGTGAACACGCTCTCCACGACGACGGCGCCCAGCAGTGTCGTGGACAGCTCGATGCCGAGCACGGCGATCACGGGCACGGCGCCGTTGCGCACACCATGCCGGAGCAGCGCCTCGCGCATGCTCGCCCCGCCGGCGCGGGCGGTGCGCAGGTAGTCGCTGCCCAGCACGTCGACCGTCGCCGAGCGCACGTAGCGCGACAGCGACGCGCTCATGACGAACGCGATCGTGATCACGGGCAGGGCGAGGGAGCGGAGGGCGTCGGCCGGGTCCTCCCAGTCGTCGCGGGGGAAGCCGCCGGAGGGGAGCATCCCGAGCTGCAGCGCGAAGATCCACACGAGGATGACGCCCACCCAGAACACCGGCACGGCCACGCCGAGCTGCGAGAAGCCCGACAGGGCGATGCCGTACCACCGGTCGGCCTTCATCGCCGCGGTGACGCCGATCACCAGGGAGAGCACGAGGGCGAGGGCGAACGACAGCAGCGTCAGCGGGATGGTCACCCCCAGCCGCGCGGAGATCTCGGGGCCGACCTCGCGCGAGCTGATGAACGACTCCCCGAGGTCGCCCCGCAGCAGCTGCGCCGACCACGTGGCGAACTGCTGCCACACCGGCTGGTCGGAGCCGACCTGCGCGCGTGCCGCCGCGATCTGCTCCGGAGTCGCGTCCACCGACAGCAGCGCGTTCGCGGGGTCGCCGGGCAGCAGGCGCAGCAGCACGAAGATGACGACCATCGCCACCGCGAGCGAGAGTACGAGCAGGGCGGAACGGCGCAGCAGGTAGATGAGCATGAGGGGAGGATGCGCCGGTGCCGGGGCGCGTGCGCCCGGCACCGGCGGCGGGTCAGTTCTTGACGATGTCGTAGACGAAGAACTGCGAGTTCAGGCCGTTGACGGGGTAGCCCGACAGGTCGCTGTCGGCGACGACGATCTGCGGGTACAGGTACAGCCACACGCTCGCGGCGTCTTCGGCGATCTGCTCGTTGACCTGCGTGAGCAGCTCGGTCTGCTGCTCGACCGTCTCGGCCTGCTCGGCCTCGGCGACCCACTGCTGCACGTCGGCGTTGTCGTAGCCCCAGTAGAAGTCGGGGTTGCCGTACCAGACGACGTCGCGGTCGTTGACGTGCTCCTGCAGGGTGGCTTCGAAGTCACGCTCGGCGAAGACCTTGGTGTACCACTCGTCGGCGCTGATCGTGTTGATCTCGACGGTGATGCCGACCTCGGCCAGCTGCGCCTGCAGGAACTCGGCCACAACCGGGTGCGGGTCGTAGCTCGGCGTGTCCAGGGTGAAGGTGAACCCGTCGGCGTAGCCGGCGGCATCCAGAAGCTCGCGAGACAGCTCGGGGTCGTACGGGTTCACGTCGGTCAGGTCGACGTACCACGGGTCGGTCGGGGGGACCATCGAGCCGATGAGCGTGCCGTAGTCTCCCCAGATCGAGGTGAGCAGCTGCTCGCGGTCGATCGCGGAGTAGACGGCCTTGCGCACGAGGGCGTCGTCGAAGGGGGCCACGCGGTCGTTGAAGGCGAGCAGCTCCTTGGTGGTCGAGGTGCCCTCGCTGACGGTGAAGTCGGCGTTGTCCTCGAACTGCGCGAGCGAGTCGGGGTTCTGGATGCTCGTGACCAGGTCGATCTCGCCGCTGAGCAGCGCGTTGTTCTCGGCCGTCGCGTCGGTGAAGTAGGTGAAGACGACCTCGGCGTTCGCCGCGGCCTCGCCCCAGTAGTCGTCCCAGCGCAGCAGCGTCAGGGTGGATCCCTGGCGCCACTCGTCGAGCGTGTACGGACCGGTGCCGTCGGTGGTCTCGGCGCTCGCCTCGGGACCGGTGATCCACACGTAGCTGAGGTTGTAGGGGAACGAGATCGATCGCTCGGACAGCTCGAACACGACCGTCTGGTCGTCGGGAGTGGTGATCTCGCTGATGGGTCCGAAGCTGGACTTGCGCGCCGACTGGGAGTCTTCGGCGATGACCGCCTCGACGCTGGCCTTCACGTCGGCGGAGGTGAGAGGTGCGCCGGAGTGGAACGTGATGCCTTCGTGCAGCGTGACGGTGTAGGTCAGTCCGTCTTCGCTCAGCTCGGCCGACTCGGCCAGCAGCGGCTCGACCTCGCCGTCGTCGGTGAGCTTGTACAGACCCTCGTAGACGTTGCCGTTCAGCGCCTCGGTGACGCCCTGGCCGCCGCCCTGGGTGTTGCTGAGGTTCTGCGGCTCGTACAGCGAGCCGATGTAGATCGTGGCGTCGTCCGAGGAGGCGTCGCCGGCGGCGTCGCCACCGGTGCTGCAGCCGGCGAGCACGAGCGCCGAGAGGGCGACGGCGGACAGGGCGAGCAGGGGTTTTCTCATACGGATACTCCAGTGCTGTGCATGCTGTGGTGCGGGGGAGGATGCGGCTCAGGCCGCGTAGATGTCGAAGCCGTCGCGGAACACGACGTTCTTCTCGCCGGCGGGCACCCGGAAGGGGAACCGGTTGGACGCCGGAGGCAGGGGGCAGTTGAACTGCGCCGAGAACCCGCACGGCGGGACGAAGGCGCGGTTGAAGTCGAGCACGACGGTTCCCGCATCGCCCGCCGCGTCGGCATCGCGCGGTACGAAGAGGAATCGTCCGGGCCCGTAGGTCTCCGACCCGTTCGTCGCGTCGGCGAACACGAGCAGCAGCGTGCCGCCGTCGTCGAAGGCCGCGAGGGTGAATTCCTCGCCGCGGATCGTCACATGGATGTCGCCGGGGACGACGAGATCGCGGGTGCCGCCGTTGTCGCGGATGTGCTCGAAGGGCACCGTGCGTGGGGATCCGTCACCCTCGACCGGGGTGAAGCGGCCTTCGATGACCCAGTCCGGGTCGTAGCCGAAGGCATCGATGCCCTCGAAAGCGCGGATCGCCGCGGAATCGGCATCCCAGCGACGCATCCCGTATTCCGGTTCACCCGTGTCGATCGACGTGCGCGAGAGCTCGGTGACCGTCACGGTCGGGCCGGCGGCGGCCCGCTCGGCCCCGACGTCGGGGCGGGTGGCGCCGCTCCAGCGGGTCTCGACGAGAGCGAGGTTTCCGGTGGCGGCGGTCACGGTGCGGGCGCGCTGGTCGCGCCAGCGGGCATGGTCGGAGGCAGACATGTTCGGGGATGATTCTCTCGCGTGGGGGCGGTGAACGGCACATCGGCCGTCACGGGTGGTAATGCGGCGACGCTCCCGCGTATTCCCCGACGCGGCTTCGAGAGCGGATCCGGGGACGAATCGGGGCGCTGACTAGACTGGGACGGGACGG
>NZ_DEPK01000268.1:0-4362 GCF_002358725.1 Microbacterium sp. UBA3394 | reverse complement strand
GTGCGCGAGGGGGGACTTGAACCCCCACGCCCTAATACGGGCACTAGCACCTCAAGCTAGCGCGTCTACCTATTCCGCCACCCGCGCAGGTGGTCGGCAGCTTTCGCAACCGAGGGTCGAGCCTAGCACGTTCCGCACCGAACGCCCTACCCGCGGTGGTCCCGCGCGTGTCCGAGCGACGCGTCCCGGCCCGGTAGCCTGGTGCGCATGCCGGCGACCCCCTCCGACCTCCCCGAGGTCGCACGCGTGGCGCGTGACCTCATCCGCTTCGACACGACCAACCACGGCGGCGGAAATGCGGCGGGGGAGCGGGAGGCGGCCGAATACGTCGGCTCCTACCTGGAAGATCTCGGCCTGGCCGTCGACTACTACGAGCCCATCCCGCGGCGCACCAACGTGCACGCGCGGATCCGGGGCCGCAATCCAGACCGGCCGGCACTCGTGCTCCACGGTCACCTCGACGTCGTTCCCGCCATCGCCGAGGACTGGTCGGTCGACCCGTTCGCCGGCGAGATCCGCGACGGGATGCTGTGGGGGCGCGGCGCGGTGGACATGAAGGACATGGACGCCATGATCCTCACGGCCGTAGCCGACATGGCGCGTGCGGGGGAGCAGCCCGACCGCGACATCGTGCTGGCGTTCTTCGCCGACGAGGAGAACGGCGGCATCGAGGGCTCCTCCCTCGTCGTGCGGGACCGCCCGGAATGGTTCGCCGGCGCGAACGAGGCGATCAGCGAAGTCGGCGGCTACTCGATCCACGTCGGTGAGCGGCGTGCCTATCTGCTGCAGGTGGGGGAGAAGGCCCTGGTCTGGATCCGGCTGGTCGCGACCGGACGCGCCGCGCACGGCTCGAGCGTGCACGACGACAACGCCGTCACGCGGCTGGGCGAGGCGGTCGTCGCCCTCGGACGCACTGAGTGGCCGGTGCACCTCACGGACACGACACGGGAGTTCACCCGCATGCTGGGCGAGCTGACCGGCGCCGCCGGGGACGACGCCGACAGTCTCGCGCGGCGCACCGGGCCGGCCGCGGGATTCCTGCGCTCGACGCTGCGCACGACGACCAACCCGACGGGGCTCACCGCCGGCTACAAGCACAACGTCATCCCCGACCGCGCCGAAGCGCTCATCGACGTGCGGGTGCTGCCCGGCACGGAGGATGCGGCACTGGCCGACATCCAGCGGATCGTCGGCGACGACGTGGCCGTCGACGTGGTCCACTCCGACATCGGGCTCGAGGTGCCCTTCGCCGGCGACCTGATCGATGCGATGGTCGCGGCGCTGGCTCGCCACGACCCTGGCGTGCCGGTAATCCCGTACCTCATGGGCGGCGGCACCGACAACAAAGCACTGGCGTCCCTCGGGATCGCCGGATACGGGTTCGCGCCGCTGCGACTTCCCGCTGATCTCGACTTCACCGGAATGTTCCACGGTGTCGACGAGCGGGTGCCGGTCGAATCGCTCGTGTTCGGCCAGCGCGTGCTCGGCGACCTGCTGCGCACCTGCTGACTTCACCGAAAGGCCACCCCATGCAACTGCTCGAGGCGATCGTGCTCGGCCTCGTGCAGGGACTCACCGAGTTCCTGCCCGTGTCCTCGAGCGCCCATCTGCGCATCCTCGGCGAGTTCCTGCCCACCGCCGAGGACCCCGGTGCCGCCTTCACCGCGATCACGCAGATCGGCACCGAAGCGGCCGTCGTGGTCTTCTTCTGGCGTGACATCGTGCGCATCATCCGAAACTGGTTCCTCGCCCTGTTCGGCCGCATTCCCCGGAACGACCCCGATGCGCGGATGGGGTGGCTGATCATCGTCGGAAGCATCCCGATCGTCGTGCTGGGCCTGCTCTTCCAGGATCAGATCGAGACCACGTTCCGCTCGCTGTGGATCATCGCCGCGATGCTGATCTTCTTCGGCGTTCTGCTCGGCATCGCCGATCACGTCGGGGCGAAGCGTCGTTCTCTGAACGATCTCACCGTCGGCCACGGCGTCGTCTACGGATTCGCGCAGAGCCTGGCGCTCATCCCGGGCGTCTCCCGATCCGGCGGCACCATCACGGCGGGACTGTTCATGGGCTACGAACGCGCCGCCGCGGCGCGATACGCGTTCCTGCTCGCGATCCCGGCCGTGTTCGGCAGCGGCTTCTACCAGCTGTTCAAGAGCTGGGACGAGCCCGGGGTGTTCTCCCTCGGCGAGACGGCCCTGGCGACGGTGGTCGCCTTCGTCGTGGCTCTCGCCGTGATCGCCTTCTTCATGCGGTGGATCTCACGGCACAGCTTCCTGCCGTTCGTGCTCTACCGCGTCGCGCTCGGCACCGTCCTCATCGTGCTGCTGAGCCTCGGCGTCATCGACGCGTACTGACCCGGGCCCCCGCGAGAGGGGATCAGCGCCGGTCGTCGCGGCCGGGCTTGGACGGACCGTCGCCGCGCCGCCGCAGATACTGCTCGAACTCCTGGGCGATCGCGTCACCCGAGGCCTCGGGGGAATCGACGGTGTCGCGGTTCTCCTCGAGCTGTCGGATGTACTCCGTCATCTCCTCGTCGTCGGCGGCGGCCGCGTCGATGGTCGCCTCCCACGCGATCGCCTCGGTCGCGAGGCTGCCGCGACCGACGGGGATGCCGGTGAGCGACTCGAGTCGGTCCAGCAGAGCCAGTGATGCCTTCGGGGACGGCGTGTGGCCCGCAACGTAGTGCGGCACGCTCGCCCACAGGCTCGCGGTGGGGATGCCCGCCGCGTCGGCGGCATGTCCCAGCACGGACAGGATGCCCACCGGTCCTTCGTAGCTGCCGCGTTCGAGTCCGAGCGTCTCGCGCACCTGATCGTTCTCGCTGCCGGCGAAGACCGAGATCGGGCGCGTGTGCGGGACATCCGACATCATCGACCCCAGCGACACGAAGCCGGTGATGTCTTCGCGCAGGGCCACGTCGATGAACTCCGCACTGAACGCCTGCCACGCACGAGCGGGCTCGACCCCGGTCAGCAGCCAGAGCTCGGTGTCGCCCTGCGGCTCGGTCGGACGGAGAACCGTCGCCTCCGGCCAGGTGAGACGGCGGTGTCCCTCGGCGTCGGCGACCAGATGCGGCCTGGTGTACTGGTAGTCGAAGTACAGCTCCGGGTCGACGGAGAACACCGGTTCGTAGTCGCCGGAGCCCTTCACGTGCGCAAGCGCGGCGGATGCGGCCTCGCCGGCGTCGTTCCACCCGTCGAACGCGGCGACCAGCACGCGGCGTCCCAGTGCGTCCACACAACCTCCCCGATCGGTCCCTCCAGGATAGGCACGCTCCGCGCGCACGGGCGCAGCGGCAGGCGCGGGCGACCCCGATCCGGGCGGTGGGCGGGACGCCGGGTGCGTAGCATGGGCGGGTGAATTCTCCGCGCATCGCCGCCGTCCTGTGGGACATGGATGGAACCCTCGTCGACACCGAGCCGTACTGGATGGCCGCCGAGACACCGCTCATCGAGAGCTTCGGGGGCACCTGGTCCCACGAGCAGGCGCTGCAGCTGGTGGGACTCGCGCTGGAGGATTCCGCGGGCATCCTGCAGTCGGCTGGCGTGCGCATGAGCAAGGGCGACATCGTCGACCACCTGACCTCCGAGGTCATGTCGCAGCTTTCGCAGAAGGGCGTGCCGTTCCGGCCCGGCGCGAAGGAGCTGCTGCGGAGTCTGCGTGCGGCCGGCATCAAGACGGCGCTCGTGACGATGTCCATGCGTCGCATGGCCGACCACGTGGTGTCGCTCATCGATTTCGACGCGTTCGACGTCATCGTCGGCGGCGACGACGTCGCGCGGCCCAAGCCGTATCCCGATCCCTATCTCCAGGCCTGCGAGGCCCTCGGTGTGTCACCGCTGGACGCCGTGGCGGTCGAGGACTCGCCGACCGGCGTGCGCGCCGCCGCTGCTTCCGGGGCGGTGACGCTCGGCGTGCCCCTCATGGTGTCGCTCGAGGGCGTCGGCGCCCACGAGCTCTGGCCGACGCTCGCCGATCGCACCGCCGACGACCTCGCCGCCCTGCACGCGGCGCACCGCACCGCGGAGGAGAACCGATGACCGCCGCACGCCCGAGCGGCCCCTTCCGGGTCGGCGACCGTGTTCAGCTGACCGGTCCGAAGGGACGCCTCCACACGATCACCCTGCGTCAGGACGGCGAGCTGCACACCCACCACGGCGTGCTGCGGCACACGTCGCTGATCGGTCAGCCCGACGGGTCGGTCGTCACCGGCAGCGGCGGTCACGAGTATCTTGCGCTTCGTCCGCTGCTGCGCGATTTCGTGATGTCGATGCCGCGCGGCGCGGCGATCGTCTACCCGAAGGACGCCGCGCAGATCCTGGCGGAGGCGGATGTGTTCCCGGGGGCGCGCGTCGTCGA
>NZ_DEPK01000198.1:2949-6559 GCF_002358725.1 Microbacterium sp. UBA3394 | reverse complement strand
AGCGACCCGTTGTCACGTCGACTGCATGCCTCTCGGTGTGCGGGACTTGACAAGGGTCTTACTAGTGTCCGAAATCGACCGGGGGGCGTCGACACGCGTCCGCCGGTGAAAGGCGAAACGTGACCACAGGCACGAAGACCAGCACCCGCGCAACGCGAGCGAAGGACACCGAGGCCGAAGAGATCGTCGAGGAGACGCCCGCGAAGAAGCCGGCGACGAAGACGACCGCCAAGAAGTCCGGCAGCCGCTCCGCGAAGAACGCCTCGAAGACGGCCTCGTCGAAGTCGGTCGACAACGACGATGAGATCGACGATGACGAGGTCGACGCCGAAGACGTCGAGGACGCCGACGACACCTCGGCGGAGGACGACGCCGACGACGACGGCGATGAGGGTGAGGCGAAGTCCGGCAAGAAGGGCTCGGACGGCGCCTCGGACGCCAAGAAGGGTGGCGCAGAGCCGCTGCCCACCGGCGCCATCGTCATCTCGTCGAACGACGACGAAGACGTGCCGATCTACTCCACGCAGATCACCGGCGCGACAGCGGATCCCGTCAAGGACTACCTGAAGCAGATCGGCAAGGTCCCGCTCCTGAACGCGGCCGAAGAGGTCGAGCTGGCGATGCGGATCGAGGCCGGCCTGTTCGCGGAGGAGAAGCTGTCGAACATGTCGGCGGCCGAGAAGTCCTCGCAGCTCGGGCTCGACCTGCAATGGGTCGCCCGCGACGGTCAGCGCGCCAAGAGCCACCTGCTGGGTGCGAACCTCCGCCTGGTCGTGTCGCTCGCCAAGCGCTACACGGGTCGAGGCATGCAATTCCTGGATCTGATCCAGGAGGGCAACCTCGGTCTCATCCGTGCGGTCGAGAAGTTCGACTACACCAAGGGCTTCAAGTTCTCCACCTACGCGACGTGGTGGATCCGTCAGGCGATCACTCGAGCCATGGCCGACCAGGCCCGCACGATCCGCATCCCCGTCCACATGGTGGAGGTCATCAACAAGCTCGCGCGAGTGCAGCGCCAGATGCTGCAGGACCTCGGCCGAGAGCCGACTCCGGAAGAGCTCTCCAAGGAGTTGGACATGACCCCGGAGAAGGTCATCGAGGTGCAGAAGTACGGCCGCGAGCCGATCTCGCTGCACACCCCGCTCGGCGAAGACGGTGACAGCGAATTCGGTGACCTCATCGAGGACACCGAGGCGGTCGTGCCCGCTGACGCCGTCGGCTTCACGATGCTGCAGCGTCAGCTGGAGTCCCTGCTGGACTCGCTCTCGGAGCGCGAGGCGGGTGTGATCCGCATGCGCTTCGGCCTGGGTGACGGACAGCCCAAGACGCTGGATCAGATCGGCGACACCTTCGGTGTCACGCGTGAGCGGATCCGCCAGATCGAGTCCAAGACGATGGCCAAGCTGCGTCACCCCTCGCGCTCGCAGTCGCTGCGGGACTACCTCGAGTGAGCGACGCGCCGAACGACGGCAAGGCCCTCACGACCACGATCGACGGGGAGGCCTTCGCCCGCATCCCGATTCGCACGCGCGTCGTGATGCCCGGCGATGATCTCGAGGAGTTCATCCGCGAGTATGCCGCGGGCGTGGTGCGCGAGGGCGACATCCTCTTCGTCACCGAGAAGATCGTGGCGATCACCCAGGGGCGGTCCTACCCCCTCGAGGAGATCAGGCCGCGCCGGCTCGCGCGTCTCCTGTCGCGGTTCGTCGTGCGGACGCCGTACGGCATCGGTCTGGGCATGCCGGAAACCATGGAGATGGCGCTCCGAGAATGCGGAACCCTGCGCATCCTGTTTGCGGCGGGCGTCTCAGCGGTGACGAAGCTCGTCGGACGTCGCGGCGATTTCTATCGCATCGCCGGCGACAAGGCACGCGCGATCGACGGTCCGACTCCCGGGACGATCCCGCCCTACAACAGGGCGGTCGTCCTCGGCCCAGAGCGACCGGGCGACGTCGCCGTCCAGCTGCAGGGTCTGCTGGGGATCCCCGCGCAGGTCGCGGTGGTCGACATCAACGACATCGGAGGCAACGTCCTCGGCTCCACGCTCTCTCGCGACGAGGAGCGGCGCCTGGTGGCGATCCTGTCCGACAATCCGCTCGGACAGGGGCACCAGTCGACGCCGCTCGGGATCGTCCGCCCGGCCTGAGCGGGCTGATCCCGGACGGCGTCGCGCGGGATTCGTCAGTCCTCGTCGACGAGGCGCGCGGTCTCGTCGTGCCATGACGTGGCGACTTCGCGCAGCTTGTCCTCGTACTTGCGTCCGTGGTGCGCGCAGAACAGCAGTTCGCTGCCGTTGACCTCTGCGGCGATATACGCCTGCGCTCCGCAGGAGTCGCATCGGTCCGCCGCCGTCAGACGGTAGTCGAGGACGGCGGCCGGGTCGGTGGGTGTCGAAATCGAGCTCATGTCGGTCCCTCCTCGAACGGTCGATCGATCGTGTCGTATAAGACAACCACGGCTTTGTTTCGAGAATGCCGCGATAAGGTCACAGTTCGCTCACCGCGTACGGCCGCGGGTTCGCTCGTGTGTCACCCCGGCGCGCGGTGGTGTCGGGGATATCCTTGGACGCTGTGACTGCCGAGTACTCCGCCCACCACCTGCAGGTTCTCGAAGGCCTCGAAGCGGTGCGGAAACGCCCCGGGATGTACATCGGCTCCACCGATTCGCGCGGTCTGATGCACTGCCTGTGGGAGATCATCGACAACTCCGTCGACGAGGCCCTCGGTGGTCACGGCGAGCGGATCGACGTGATCCTCCATCGCGACGGCAGCGTGGAGGTCGTCGACCGGGCGCGCGGCATCCCCGTCGACGCGGAACCGCGGACCGGGCTCTCCGGCGTTGAGGTCGTCTTCACGAAGCTCCACGCGGGAGGCAAGTTCGGGGGCGGATCGTATGCGTCCTCGGGGGGTCTGCACGGGGTCGGCGCGTCTGTCGTGAACGCCCTGTCGGAGCGACTCGATGTCGAGGTGGACCGTGGCGGAAAGACGTGGGCCATGTCCTTCCACCGCGGCGAGCCGGGGGAGTTCGCCGGCGATTCCCCCGACAGCGACTTCTCGCCCTACGAGCAGAGCAGCCGGCTTCGTCACGTCGGCAAGGCGCCCAAGGGTGTCACAGGAACCCGGATCCGCTATTGGGCCGACACCCAGATCTTCACCAAGGATGCCACCTTCGCTGTCGCGGAGCTGGAGCAGCGCGCGCGGCAGACCGCCTTCCTCGTGCCGGGCCTGGAGATCGTCATCCGTGATCAGCGCGGCGAGGAGCCGCGAGAGACGAGCTTCCGATACGACGGCGGCATCTCGGAGTTCGCCGAGTTCCTCGCCCCGGACGCACCCGTGACCGATACGTGGCGCCTTCAGGGAGAAGGAACCTTCACCGAGACGGTCCCCGTCCTGCAGCCGACCGGAGCGATGGTGCCGACCGAGGTCGAGCGCACGTGCGAGGTCGACGTAGCGGTGCGCTGGGGCACCGGCTACGAGACCGTCGGACGCAGCTTCGTGAACATCATCGCCACGCCGAAGGGCGGCACGCATCAGCAGGGCTTCGAGCAGGGCCTGCTGAAGGTCGTGCGGGCTCAGATCGAGGCCAACGCCCGTCGTCTGAAAGTGGGCAA
>NZ_DEPK01000198.1:0-2621 GCF_002358725.1 Microbacterium sp. UBA3394 | reverse complement strand
GACAAGCTCGAGAAGGACGACATCCTCGCCGGCCTCACGGTCGTCCTGACCGTTCGCCTGCCCGAACCGCAGTTCGAGGGGCAGACCAAGGAGGTGTTGGGCACCCCTGCCGTGCGCCAGATCGTCTCGAGCGTGGTGAGCAAGGGGCTGCAGGAGCGCTTCGCGTCCACCAAGCGGGATGACAAGTCGCAGACATCGCAGCTGATGGAGAAGATCGTCTCCGAGATGAAGGCGCGCATCTCGGCCCGCACGCACAAGGAGACGCAGCGCCGGAAGAACGCGCTCGAGTCCTCCTCGCTCCCCGCGAAGCTGGTGGACTGCCGCAGCAATGACGTGAATGACTCGGAACTGTTCATCGTCGAGGGCGACTCGGCTCTGGGGACAGCCAAGCTGGCGCGCAACAGCGAGTACCAGGCGCTTCTGCCGATCCGCGGCAAGATCCTGAACGTCCAGAAGGCGTCCGTCAGCGACATGCTCTCCAACGCCGAGTGCGCCTCGATCATCCAGGTCATCGGCGCCGGCTCGGGCCGATCGTTCGATCTTTCCGTCGCGCGCTACGGAAAGATCATCCTCATGAGCGACGCCGACGTCGACGGTGCGCACATCCGCACGCTTCTGCTGACGCTCTTCTTCCGCTACATGCGCCCGCTCATCGAGGAGGGGCGCGTGTTCGCCGCGGTTCCGCCGCTGCACCGCGTCGTGGTGCAGCATCCCGGGTCGAAGCCCAACGAGACGATCTACACCTACTCCGAGAAGGAGCTGCACGCGCTGCTGGCGAAGCTGCGCAAAGCGGGGAAGAAGTGGCAGGAGCCGATCCAGCGCTACAAGGGCCTCGGCGAGATGGACGCGGAGCAGCTGGCATCGACGACCATGGATCGATCCGGACGCATGCTCCGACGTGTGCAGCTGACCGACGCGGAAGCGGCGGCCACCGTGTTCGAGCTCCTCATGGGAAACGAAGTCGCCCCTCGCCGTGAGTTCATCGTGGAATCCAGCGATCGGCTGGGACGCGAGCGCATCGACGCCTGACGCAGGGCTCGGCGCCGGCGCGGACGGTTCAGCGAACGCCTGTCCCGATGGACCCGACGGCGGCATCGAGCGGCGTGCCGGAGCCGTCTCGCTTCGCTCCCGACGGCGGCAGCGCGCGTGTCGCCCCCTCGGGTCCCACCGCGCGCGGATCGTCACCGACCCACGCGAGGGTCAACGCATCCTCACCGCGCACGAAGCGCTGCGAACGCACTCCGCCGGTCGCCCGGCCCTTCGCGGGGAACTCCGTGAAGGCCGAGACCTTGGCGGAGCCTGCGTCGGCACCGGCGAGGGCGTCGGCGCTGCCGGCGACGGTGACGACGACGGTCTCCGTCGTCGCAGCGACGACGCCGAAGAAGATGGCGCGCTGTCCGTCGGCGAGACGGATGCCGGACATCCCGCCTGCGGAGCGTCCCTGGGGCCGCACGCTGGAGGTCTCGAATCGCAGCAGCTGCGCATCGGTGGTCACGAAGACGAGCTCCGACCCATCGGGGGCGGCCGAGGCGCCGATGACGCGATCTCCGTCCTTCAGGGCGATGATCTCCACGTCGGGTTTCGCGGCGATCTCGGCGGCCGAGACGCGTTTGACGATCCCGGCGGCCGTGCCGAGGGCCAGGGGCGGGTCGTCGGCGAGCGACACGAGCGCCACGACCTTCTCGTCCTTTCCGAGCGGCAGATACTGATCGACGCGTGCGCCGGCGGCGAGGGCGACGGAATTCCCGGGGACGGAGGGCAGGTCGACGGGGGAGAACCGCACCAGTCGACCGAGGGAGGTCACCGCGCCGACGTCGCCACGGGTCGTGGCGTCGACTCCGGAGCGAACGGCATCGTGCGAGGACCGACGGGTGGGGGCGACGAGACCCCCGCCGCCGACCTCGGGATCGAGATCGGCCCGCACCATGCGGCCGGTCGTCGACAGGAAGACGCGGCAGGGCGTGTCCGCGATCTGCAGATCGGCGGGAGCGGCCTTCCGCGAACGCGGCTGCACGGGCCCGCCGTTCAGCAGCATCGTGCGCCGCGGGGTGCCGAACATGTCGGCGGCGGTCTGGAGCTCTCTGGCGACCTGGGCGCGGAGCAGGGCGTCGCTGGCCAGCAGCTCCTCGAGGGCGGCGATGTCGGTCTTCAGCTGGTCCCGCTCGCCCTCCAGTTCGATGCGGCTGAACTTGGTGAGCCGACGCAGGCGCAGTTCGAGGATGTACTCCGCCTGTGGCTGAGAGAGGTCGAAGACGTCGATGAGCCGGGTGCGGGCCTGGTCGCCATCATCGGAGGTGCGGATGACCTGGATGACCTCGTCGATGTCGAGGATCGCGATGAGCAGCCCCTCCACGAGGTGCAGGCGCTCCCTCTTGCGCTCCAGCCGGTAGCGGCTGCGGCGCGTGACCACCGAGATGCGATGCTCGAGATAGACGCGGAGCAGGTCGCGTAGCCCGAGCGTCTGAGGCTGTCCCTCGACGAGTGCGACGTTGTTGAAGCTGAAGTTGTCCTCGAGAGGGGTCAGTCGGTAGAGCTGCTCCAGAACGGCCTTGGGATCGAACCCGGTCTTGATGCCGATGACCAGCCGCAACCCGTGTCGACGGTCGGTGAGGTCGTTCACG
>NZ_DEPK01000029.1:0-6161 GCF_002358725.1 Microbacterium sp. UBA3394 | reverse complement strand
CGACGGTCGGTGAGGTCGTTCACGTCGGCGATGCCCTGCAGCTTCTTCGCGGTGACGGCATCCTTGATCTTCTCGATGACGCGTTCGGGACCGACGAGGTAGGGAAGCTCGGTGACGACGATGCCGGTACGGCGCGGGCCGACCGGCTCGATGGAGGTCTTCGCACGCGTGCGGAACGAGCCGCGGCCATTCGTGTAGGCGTCCTTGATCCCGTCGAGCCCGACGATGATGCCCCCGGACGGGAGGTCGGGACCCGGAACGAACTCCATCAGTTCGTCGATCGTCGCGTCGGGGTTCTCCAGCAGATGCGTCGCGGCGGCCACGACCTCGATGAGGTTGTGGGGGGCCATGTTCGTGGCCATGCCCACGGCGATGCCGGAAGCGCCGTTGACGAGGAGGTTGGGGAAGGCCGCCGGCAGGACCTCGGGCTGCTGGAACTGGCCGTCGTAGTTCGGGATGAAGTCCACGACGTCTTCGTCGAGGTGCTCGGTGAGGGCGAGCGCGGCCGGCGCGAGGCGGGCTTCCGTGTAGCGCGCGGCGGCGGGGCCGTCGTCGAGGGAGCCGAAGTTGCCGTGGCCGTCGACGAGGGGAACGCGCAGGGAGAAATGCTGTGCAAGGCGCACGAGAGCGTCGTAGATCGCGGCGTCGCCGTGCGGGTGCAGCTTTCCCATCACCTCGCCGACGACACGCGCGCTCTTGACGTGCCCGCGGTCCGGTCGCAGTCCGAGTTCGGCCATCTGGTAGAGGATGCGCCGCTGCACCGGCTTGAGTCCGTCCCGCGCATCCGGGAGCGCGCGCGAGTAGATCACCGAGTACGCGTACTCGAGGAAGGACCCCTGCATCTCTGCGGAGACGTCGACGTCTTCGATGCGTTCTTCGGGCTGCGGTGCGGAGTCGGTGCGGGGCATGAAGGGTGAGGGCCTCGTGGAGGGGACGATCGATGGCCGTTTCACCCGTGTGGGAGACTGGCCGGGATGTCCACGAGCCTACCCGGCCCGTCGCCGCGAGCACGGAGCCTCACCGGAGTGCTGCCGGAGTCGATCGCCGCCATGGCGGGGGAGTCGACGTGGTTCGCGCCGGCGCGCAGCGTCGTGATCTTCCTGCTCGACGGTCTCGGTGCCGCGAACCTCACGGCGCGGACGGGGCATGCGCGTTTCCTCGCCGCTGCGATGGGGCGACGGGATGTTGCGCAGACGGTGTTCCCCTCCACGACGGCGGCCGCTCTGACAGCGCTGCTGACGGGCGAGCCTCCGGGCAGGAGCGGCATGGTCGGCTACCGCGCCCTGGTGCCGGGTGCAGACCGCATCGCGAACCAGCTGCGCGGCTGGGAGCAGGACGACCTGCCCGCGGACTGGCAGCGGGCGCGTCCGATTCTTGAGCGCGAGTCCGCGTCCGGGCGGGCGTGTTTCGTCGTCACCCGCGCCGAGTACGCGACGACCGGTTTCACGCATTCGACAACGCGTGGTGCGGAGGTCTTCGGCGTCGACGACCTCGACGAGAGGGTGGACCTGGCCGCGGACGTCGCCGGCGGGAATCCCGGTGCACTCGTCTACCTCTACGCCCCCGACCTCGATGCCGTCGGCCACCGCGCGGGCTGGGAGTCGGACGAGTGGTCGGCGATGCTCGAGCGCGTGGATGCGGCCGCGGCGAGAATGGCTCGACGGCTCCGACCCGACACCGGTCTGGTCGTCACCGCCGACCACGGCATGATCGACGTGCCGCGTCACCGACACGTGCTGTTCGGTGACGGGGCTCTCACCGAAGGACTGCGGCACGTCGGTGGCGAGCCGAGGATGGTGCATCTGTATGCGGAGAGCGGCGCGGCGGATCACCTCGCGGAGAGGTGGAGGTCGTCCGAGTCATCCCGGTCGTGGGTGCTCACACGCGATGAGGCGATCGCAGCCGGACTGTTCGGGACGGTCGACGGCGTCGTTCGGCCCCGGATCGGCGACGTCCTCGTCGCGGCGCGACAGAGCATCGCCTACTACGACGATCGGGTCGCGGACACGTCGCCGCAGAAGATGGTCGGTCAGCACGGGTCGCTGACGTCGGAGGAGCGCACCGTCCCCCTCATCCGACTCGGGGCCTTCGCCCGATGAGATCAGTCGTCGGTGCGCGCGCCGAAGACGATCTCATCCCACGAGGGCATCGACGTGCGGCCTTTGCGTCGCCCCGCTCCTTCGGCGATGACGATCGTGCGATCGTCGATCTCGTCGTCGGACGCGACGGGCTCGTCCTCGGATGACTCGTAGCCGGGCTCGAGGGCGTCGAAGAGTGCCACGGGAGCGTTCGGATCCGATCGGTCGTCTTCGGGTTCGGGCAGCGGCTCCCGCTGCCCCCGGCGTCGACGCAGCGCCTCGAGGAGATCGGCGGTCTCGGCCGAGGTGGTGACCTCGGGGTCGGTTGCGCGCTTGGTCGCGGCCTGGCGCACGGCCTGCGCGGTGGCCGGCGTGGTCGACGCCGCCGGCGCGGTGGCTTCGGCTTCGGCATCGGGCACCCGGCGCGGGCCGAACGCTCCGCTGTCGAAGCGGGACTCGTCCTTGCCGGCGTTGTCGAGCGCGCGGAGGCGCGGGATGAGGCCCTCGGGGAGCGAGCCCTGGCGGGAGAGCTGAACGGCATCGCCGTTCTGCGGCGACAGGGTGGACCGCCGCGGATCGAAGCCCCATCGCGCGTCGTGCTCGATCCCCCCGGAGGTGAACTCGAGCTTCACGACCCATCCGCTCTGCTCCTTCCAGCTCGTCCACCGCTCGCCGCCGGCACCTGCCTCGGCGAGCTTCGCCCGCACGGCGGTGCCGAAGCTCACATGCGCATCGTGGTCGAGTTCGGAGCCCATCAGGACGGGGACGGCCAGGGCCTGTCCGACGATGTGCTCGCGCTCGGCGAGCACCGGACGCTCGAAGCGCTGCACATCTTCGACACGCAGCCCCAGCAGGTCTGCGACTTCCTTGGTCGACAGGCCGGCGCGGATGTGCGACTGGATCTCACGCGGACTCGCCCGCTTCTCGGGGGCATCCGACTCGCGTCTGACGCGGCGGAGCTCGGCCCGCAGCACGTCGTCGAGGGCGAGCGCGAAGCGATCTCCGGCCTCGGTCGCGACGACGAGACGGTCGTCTTCGGTGCCGATCACTCTGAGCTGTTCCATGCCAATCGCCTCTCCGGTTCGGCGTACGTCGCCCATGCTGACACAGCGCTTCGCCGGCGCCGGGAATATCGCGGGCGCGCCGCGAGTTCGACCCCGAGCGCGCCGGCCGTGATCCGCATTTGCGAAATCCGGAGCGGTCGTGCAAACTAACGCCGCCCCGATGGGCACACAGCAATCTTCTGGGAAGTAGAGACCCTCACGAATGGCTACTGATTACGACGCTCCGCGCAAGTCCGAAGACGAGAGCGAGTCGATCGAAGCGCTCAAGGAGCGCGTGCCCGACAAGATGTCGGGATCGGTCGACGTCGAGGATTCCGACAACCCCTCGGGCTTCGAACTGCCGGGCGCCGACCTGTCCGATCTCGAGCTGGATGTGGTGGTCCTCCCGCCGCAGCAGGACGAGTTCACCTGCATGAGCTGCTTCCTCGTCAAGCACCGCTCGCAGGTCGATCACGAAGAGGCGATCGGCTTCATCTGCACGGAGTGCTCGTAGCCGAGGCCCGGCGCACCGCCGCGGCCAGGCGGTCGGGTGTCCGCGAGGAGAGGTACCACGCGGGAACCGGATCGTCGGGATCATCGATCGGGATCACGACGACGCCGTCGATGCCTCCGCGCAGCAGATGCCACGCGCGCGGATGAAGGCCGGGGCCACGGGCCTGGCGGGCATCCTCGCCGGTGAGTGCGACAGGGGCGCCGAGATGGCACGCGTCGATATGCGCTCGGCCGGCGCGAAGGCGCCCGCCCATCACCTCGATCCGGGGCGACAGGACGATCCAGACGGCGACGGATCCGAGTCCGACGACGGCGCCCGCCGCGACCGCGAGCGTGGTGTCCACCGGGACGAATACCAGGGCTGCCATCGGCCCCGCGAGCGCGGCGGCGACCAGGCTCCACAGCGACGGGCTCAGACGCTCGCGATAGTTCACGGCGCCGTCCGCGCCGACGTCGACAGCTCTGTTCTGCATTACCCTCGTTGCGTGACCGAATCGGTGGATGTCCTCATTATGGCCCGTGAGGCCCCGCTCTACGCGCACCCCGGCGATGCCGGAGCCGATCTGGTGGCCGCCGAGGCGGTGCGCCTCGAGCCCGGTGAGCGCGCGCTGGTCGGCACCGGCGTCCGCATCGCACTTCCGGACGGTCACGTCGGATTCGTGGTTCCGCGCAGCGGCCTGGCGTCGAAGCACGGCATCACGGTGGTGAACGCGCCGGGCACGGTGGATGCCGGCTACCGGGGCGAGGTCAAGGTCGCGTTGCTGAACACCGATCCACGAGAGCCCTACACGATCCGGGAGGGCGACCGCATCGCGCAGCTGATCGTGATGCCGATCCCGCCGGTGCGGTTCGTGCCGGTGGACGACCTGCCCGACAGCACCCGGGGCGACGGCGGCTTCGGTTCCACGGGCTACCAGAAGGATGGAGCATCCTCATGACCGAATCCACTCCCGTCGACCGCGCGACCTCGGGACCCTTCGATGACAGCGAGGCCAATCCGGTCCGCCCGTACATCGACCTGGGCGGCATCAAGATCCTGCCGCGGGATGGTCTGAACCTGCGCCTGGAGGTCGAGGAGCAGACCAAGCGCATCGTCGCCGTCGGGCTGGACTACGCCGAATCGACGCTCCAGGTGCAGCCCTTCGCCGCGCCGCGCTCGAGCGGCCTGTGGGACGAGACGCGGGAACAGATCCGTGAGCAGGTACGCGCCCAGGGCGGTCGCGTCGAGGAGCGCGAAGGTCCGCTGGGTCACGAGCTGCTGGCCGAGGTGCCGGTTTCGGCGGCGGACGGGTCGACGGGCAAGCGACTCGCCCGGTTCATCGGTGTCGACGGTCCGCGCTGGTTCCTGCGGGGTGTCATTGGGGGAGCCGGCGCCGCCGACGCGGATGCGGCGGCGAAGGTCGAGGACCTGTTCCGGTCGATCGTGGTGGTGCGAGGGGGCTCCCCGATGCCGCCGCGCGACCTCATCCCCCTCAAGATGCCGGCGACGCCGGGTTCTGCGTGACCGGCGAGAACACCGCCACGCCCGACGAGTCCGAGCCGCGCGAGGAGACGGCGACCGGGTCGGCTGAGGCGACGGGACCTTCGGCGCCGGACGCCATCGGTGCGGCCCTCGGGCAGGCTGCGCGGCGCGCGGGCATCGATCCCGCCGAGGAGGCGTCGACCGGTCATGTCGTCTGGCGGGCGATGGGCGGTGTGCGGGGCATCCTCGAATCGGTGCTCCCCGGGCTGGTGTTCATCGTGGTCTTCACCATCACGATCGATCCGGACTCCGGCGACGGCGATCTCTGGCTCTCCCTCGGCCTGTCGGTCGGTGTGGCGGCTGTCTTCACGGCGGCGCGCCTGCTCGCCCGGCAGCCGGTCACGGCCGCGGTGGGGGGTCTCGTCGCGGCCGTGGTCGCGGCGGCGTTCGCTCTGCTCACCGGGGATGCGAGCAACAACTTCGTGCCGGGTTTCGTGACCAATGCGATCTACGGCTCGGCGCTGTTGATCTCGGCGCTGGCCGGGTGGTCGCTGATCGGGCTCGCCGCAGGGTTCCTCCTCGGCGAAGGCACCGCGTGGCGCCACGATCGACGCAAGCGCCGCGTCTATTTCTGGCTGGCGATCGCGTGGGCGGCGCTGTTCGCCGCGCGCTTGGTCGTGCAGCTGCCGCTCTACTTCGCCGGCGAGGTGACGGCACTCGGAACGCTCAAGCTCGTCATGGGGCTGCCTCTGTTCGCACCCATGCTCGCCGTCACGTGGTTGGCCGTGCGAGCGCTCCACCGTCGGCCCGTCCGGTGATACTATTTATCTCGACATCGAGATAAATAGTTCTCCCTGAGTAAGGTCCGCCTTGCTGGTCACGCACGCGCGTGAGGGGCGAAGATGGGGGAGCCGGTCCCATACCCGGGGCCCGCCGGCGACGAAGGAGACGGACGTGTCCACAGTTGACAGCTTCGGTGCCAAGAGCACCCTGACGGTCGGCAGCACCGACTACGAGATCTTCCGCATCGACACCGTTCCCGGGTACGAGAAGCTGCCGTTCAGC